>JAXDJL010000099.1:0-10136 GCA_034665685.1 Actinomycetota bacterium
CGTTGCGCGTTACCCACGCGATGTAGAGCGTGCGCGCCTTGTCGAAGCCGATCACCGGGAACAAAGCTCTGGTGCTCCCGCCGGCAGGAAGCGTGGCGATCTTTATCCTCTCGACCTTCGTGAGGGCCGGATCCTCAGGCTTTGCCGGGTCACGAGTCAGGATCGCGACCCCGACATCGTTAAGGCTGTCGACGCTGATCGCCTCGAAGACGGTTCCGGTCTTCTGATCGATCTCGACCGGACCATCATTGGCGAATGGATACCCAACCGTTTGGTTCGTGTAGTTGACTCCGTCCAAGGTGTAGGTCGCGACCTCATCCGACCCCGCGAGCGCTTGTGCGTAGAGGAGGTAGTTGACGGGCAGGGGGCCGGTGTAACCCTCGGGCTGCGTCGGCGGATCCCAGAGCCCGAACCATTGCCGGTCGAACCCGTTGATGTTCTGCGGCGGGTTAGCGATGATCCCGACCTGCAAAGCGCCGGCCGGACAACCGGTCTCGTCGTTGCACTGCTCGTTGTGCCAAGCAGCCGTCTTGAAAGAGGCAAGCGCGGCGAGGTCCGTGTAATAGACCGTGCCTTCCTTGTTGATCGAGATCTCGGTGTCACCGCCGCCCGGCCCGGTGATGAACGTCGCCGATTCGTTCGACGAAGTGATCGGAGTGTCGTGCAGGGCCAGGAACGTTCGCCCTCCATCGGTCGAACGGTTCCAGATGCTCCTCTGCGTACCGGTTCCCCACGGCCCACTCGCGTAGGTGGTCCCGTCCTTCTTGGCGATGCGTACGTCGGGCTCGCCGTATGCGTGGATCGCGTCGACGATGGTCGGGCTGGAGAACGTCATCTTGGTCGACGACGATCTCGAGGACGTGCGCCGAGGCACCCTGCGTGCCGACCTGGTCACGGAAACCGGCGCCGCGCCCCCGGCGAGCGGGATCAACATCCCGATGGAAACCGCCGCGGCCAGCACCAGATACAACCTGTTTGATCGCATCAGTCCCTCCCCTTCCGAGGCCCTTTTGCCTGCTCGGGGAAGCCTACCCCCGCCGCGAAAAAAGGCTCAGGCCGCTTGGGACAGGCCGGTCGGCGTCCGCTCGGGCGAACTCATCGAGTTCTGCTACCTACAAGGTGTCAAAACTCGATCAGTTGACGGTGTCGGCGTTAACGTCAACTCGATCGGTGACGAGCGCAGGAACTGCTTCCAGCGCCGGATCGCTGAGTAATCGTTCGATCAGCGCCCTACTCCCGCCTACGTACGTCGAATCGAGATCGATATCGGTCGCGACGCACCACGCGCGATCCTCCGGCCACCACAACTGCGGGCTTTCAAACCAGCCCTCCGTTGGTTCCCCGGCCCACCTCATCATCGAGTCCAGCGGGCCGCGAAACAGCAGGTGATCACGACCATCGGCTTTGACCCGGGGCAACGAGCTGAAGTTCGGGATGATGTCCAGGCCCCCGAATCCCTCCCATAGGGAGAAGTAGCACCGGCCGGGGGTGGTTGTGTGCTCCCGTAGAAGAGACACGAGGGGGCCGACGAGCTCGGCCGGAACCTCGCCTTCGTTAGGGCGCTGGCCCCACTCCGGTTGCGCATTGATATCCGCAAGTCCGGCTATCCGTTCGAACTGCATGAGCGGGTGAGCCACGCGTCCATTCCGCTCCGCGACTGCTTTCCAGGTGATGGTCTCCAGCTCCGGACCGGTGACACCAACGTACGCGGGATGGAGAAGTCGAGCGTAGGCATCGAATGCATCAGGTACCAGCGCTCCAACGGTCGCGAACGGCCGAGCAAGGAGTCGTTCCTGCACCCAGCTTGCATCCGAGGTGTCGGTCATCAATTCCAGCCCCGGCGGGAATCCTCGCCAACTCATCGCGTTTTGCTACCTACAAGGTGTCAAAACTCGATGAGTTGGTGAGCAAGGCGGACGGTTAGCCCTCGGCTGCCGCTTCCATTTGGGCGATGTCGATCTTCTTCATCTGGAGCATCGCTTGCATGGCTCGGTTCGCCTTGTCGGAGTCCTCGTTCGTCAGCAGCTCCTGCAGGCGGGTGGGGATGATCTGCCACGACAGTCCGAACTTGTCCTTGAGCCAGCCGCACTGGCCCTCTTCTCCACCATCGGCCGTCAGCCTCTCCCAGTACTCGTCTACTTCGTCCTGCGACTCGCAGTTCACGAGGAAGGAAATCGCCTCATCGAACTTGAACTCGGGACCACCGTTGATCGCGGTGAAGTCCTGACCCCGTAGGCGGAACGCCACCGTGAGGACGGTCCCCGCGGGGCGCGGCCCGGCCTCTCCGTAACGGGAGATGTCCGAGATCTCTGAATCCTTGAATATGGAGACGTAGAAATTCGCTGCGTCTTCCGCCTCCGTGTCGAACCACAGGTTGGGAACGATCTTCTGCATGTCTTCCTCCTAGATGGATCCTGGCAGCCCTATTCCGGCCGCTACTCAATGAGACGACGGTAAGACCAGAAACTCATCGGTGCCACACCGATCTCAGAGAATCGACCTTTGAAGGGCAAAAGTATCGGCCCGCATCGGGGAGCTAATAGCTCCGGACGGAACCGGCGACCATTATCAGGATGCCCGTACCTCCGTAGGCGCCTGCCAGCAGCACCAGGCTGGGGGATCTCCAGGAAACAGCGCACACCAAAGCAACCACCATGAGTCCCAACAGGAGACGACCCGACAGCATGAGCATCATGCGGAAGCGGAGACCGTGGCTCAAAGCAACTGCCGTCCAGCTCTGTCCCTCTCGTTGCTTGGGAAGAGATGCCTTGGGAACCCTGCCGGCGGATCTCCTGAACTCGTCCCTATGGACGATCGATGGATCAAGGAGCGCGGCCCCGAAGCATGCGTACGCGAAGAGCCACGCAACGTCTAGCGCCCCGCCCAAGACATAGCCGGTGCCGAAGTCCTGAAGCGCATAGCCGACATCCGCGACGAGAAGGAGGACGAGGGCCGAGCCGATCAGAAGGAAGGAGATGCGTCGCTCGGAGTCGGAGCACGCTGCTCGGACCAGGATAGTGATGAGCACTAGATCCATCAGTGGATAGCCGACGGCGACGGCACGGGTGAGAAAGCCGAGGCCCGTCGGATCTCCCGAGGGAAAGAGAAGTAGCGCCATCGCGCTCAAGCCGATCCCAACGACGACGATCAGCGCGTCGGTCAACGGAGACCGCTCCTTGCTCGGTTGGGTCTTGATCATCCCCGCCAGACCCAAGCCGATCAGCGGATACGCGCTTACGTAGAGCATGTCAGCAGGTGATGGAACCGGCTGACTGATCCCATAGACGATGTCTCCGATCGCGAGCAGCAGGACTCCGAACGACAACAACATGTAGGCGGAGAGGGGTTGGGGGCGGCTCGCCGCGACGGCGACGAACATCACCGAGGCCGCGGTTAAAGCGACCCCGTCGTACAGGATCGATTGTGCGCCGGTCGCGAGGAAGAAGTACGCGATCGTGGTCACGCCTATGACGCCTAGGAAAGACCGACTCCAGGCAGGTGGAAGCCCCCGCCGCGCTTGCCAAGCCATGCGCAGCTTCCCTTCATTGCCGGATGTACTAAAGGAATCGACATACCGGGCAGATACCTGAAATCGGACCCTTTGGCCCGACCAGGACAGCCTAGGCTGGGTGGGTGCAAGCTCCCAAGAGCGGTGTTATCGCCGGGGCCGATGGGGTCGGACGCTGTTGGTGGTGCGCCGGCGACCCCCTGTACGAGAGCTACCACGACACCGAGTGGGGGCGGCCTGTAGCGGACGACACGCGCCTTTTCGAAAAGCTCTCTCTCGAGGGTTTCCAGTCGGGCCTCAGTTGGCTCACCATCTTGCGGAAGCGAGAGAACTTCCGTCGCGCTTTCAAGTCGTTCGATATCAACTCGGTCGCGCGCTTTAACAACCGAAGCGTGGAGCGCCTCATGCTCGATGCGGGGATAGTTCGTAACCGAGCAAAGATCGAAGCCACGATCAACAACGCGAAGCGCTGCTTCGCGCTCATAGATGAGTTCGGGAGCCTCGCCGCGTACGTGTGGTCGTTCGAGCCCGACGAGCGTCCGCGATCATGGACCGCCAACCGGGCATCGCTCGTCAACGCGGGAACGAATGCCGAGTCGACCGCGATGAGCAAGGATCTCAAGCGCCGCGGGTGGTCGTTCGTCGGCCCGACCACCGTGTATTCGTTCATGGAAGCGATGGGACTGGTGAACGACCACCTGAATGCATGCGACTTCCGAGATGAGATCGAGGACGCGCGAGCGACCTTCCGGCGGCCAAGCTCCTAAGCTCCCTCGGTGGCCACCCTCGACATCTCTCACCGCCGGATGCGTTCCTCGCGTCTTACGGGGGCTCCATTCACCACCCCAGACGAGGCCGTTCGATGGCACGGCGCGATGCAGGCACAGGATTACGGACCGGCGAAGTGGTCGATCGGCCAACGAGCGACCAAGCTCTTCGACCACGACATCGATGACGCTCTGGAGACAGGATCCATCGTCCGCACCCACGTGATGCGTGCGACGTGGCATTTCGTGGCTCGAGATGACATCCGCTGGCTCCTAGCTCTGACGGGACCGCGGGTGCAGCGAGCCAACGCTTCGAGGTATCGCGAACTAGGGCTCGACACCCGCACGCTCTTGCGCTGCGAGGCCCGCATCGTTGCCGGGCTCGAAAAGAGCGGGCGTCTCACGAGGGAAGAGATCGCCAAAGTCCTAGATGCAGCAAAGATCGATCGGTCGGGACAGCGCCTTCCTCACATCCTGATGCACTGCGAGCTCGAGGCCATCATCTGCAGCGGTGGCAGGAGGGACAAGAAGCACACCTACGCACTGTTCGACGAGCGGGTTCCGAGCGACGATCGTTTCGACCGGGACGAGGCGCTCGCCGAACTTGTCCGCCGCTACCTCGCCAGCCACGGTCCCGCAACGGTCAAGGACCTCCGATGGTGGTCCGGCCTCACGGCGGCGGACATAAAGCACGCTCTGGCTGCGCTGGATTCGGAAGTTAAGAGCGAGACGATCGACCAGATCACACTCTGGTATCTCAGGGATCGTGCCCGGCTCACCAGAAGCCGCGGTGCACACCTGCTCCAGACCTACGACGAGCTCATCGTCGGGTACACGGAATCCCGCTTCTTCGGAGATCCGGTCGGGACCAAAGCGCGGACGGCGTGGAGGGACCGCCAACTGCCGACGGGGATACTCCTCTTGGATGGCATGGTTGGCGGTCATTGGAGGCGGACGATCGGGAAGAACGGCGTGGAGGTCGAGGTTCTCACCTACGAGAAGCCGAAACGGGACGAGGTCCAAGCGATCGAGTCCGCAGGCGCGCGTCTTGGTCGCTTCCTGGATGCTCGGGCAACGGTGAACATCACTCCCAACTTGAGGAGATAGCAGATGCCGAAACTTCGTGTGCACAATCTCTCGATGTCGGTCGACGGCTACTCCGCCGGACCTTGGCAGACCGCGGACGAGCCGCTCGGCGTCGGTGGCGAAAGTCTTCATGAGTGGGTCTTCGCCACTCGCTACGGCCGTCGGATGATCGGCGAGGCCGGTGGTGATGAGGGGCTCGATGACAAGTTCCTGGCCGAAGGCGATGAGGGGATCGGCGCGACCATCATGGGCCGCAACATGTTCGGCCCCATCCGCGGGGCCTGGGATGACAGCGAGTGGCGAGGCTGGTGGGGGGACGAGCCGCCCTATCACCACCCGGTTTTCGTTCTCACCCATCACCCACGTCCCTCCATCGAGATGCAGGGCGGGACGACTTTTCATTTCGTAGAGGAAGGCATCGAAGCAGCTCTCGAGCGAGCGTTCGATGCGGCCGGCGGCAAAGACGTCAGGCTCGGCGGTGGCGCCGCCACCATCCATCAGTACCTGCGCGCCGGCCTGGTGGACGAGATGCATGTGGCGATCGCGCCGGTCCTGCTCGGGGGCGGGGAGCGGCTCCTCGACGGCAGCGAGAGTGCCTATGAATGCACCGAGTTCATCGGCTCGTCCTCCGTCGCGCACGTGCGTTTCTCCCGAGCAAAGGGGTAACCGGCCGCGTGACGCAGACACCGCGCACGATCGAACGCACGTATCTGACGCTCCTCCTGGGGAACACGCTGGCGACGTCGTTCATCTGGGGGATCAACACGATCTTCCTGCTCGACGCGGGGCTCTCCAACCTCGAGGCCTTCTCCGCCAACGCGTTCTTCACGGCTGGGATGGTCCTGTTCGAGGTTCCAACAGGGATCGTCGCGGACACCGCCGGGCGCCGGACCTCTTATCTGTTCGGCACGGTGACGCTCAGTATCTCGACCCTCCTTTACGTGCTGCTGTGGAAGATCGGGGCCCCCTTCCCGCTGTGGGCCGTTGTGTCGGTCCTGATCGGTCTGGGATTCACGTTCTTCTCGGGCGCGGTCGAGGCATGGCTCGTCGACGCCCTGAAGGCGACGGGCTACACGGGAAATCTCGAGACTGTGTTCGGGCATGGGCAGATCGTCAGCGGGGCGGCGATGCTGATCGGCTCCGTGGCGGGAGGTTTCATCGCCCAGCACACAAGTCTCGGTGTGCCGTTCGTGTTGCGCGGAGTGATCCTGGTCGTGATGTTCGTGGTGGCCTTCAGGCTCATGCACGACATCGGGTTCACGCCGCGTAAGGGGGCCAGTCCTATTGCAGAGGTGCGGAAACTGGCCGCCGCCACGATCGAGCACGGCTGGCGCTCCCCCGCGGTCAAGTGGCTGATGGTGGAAGCAGTGTTCGTGGGGGGAGTCGGCATCTACGCCTTCTATGCGTTGCAGCCGTATCTGCTGGAGCTATACGGCGATCCGGAGGCGTACCAGGTCGCGGGCCTCGTCGCCGCGATCGTCGCAGGAGCGCAGATCGCAGGTGGCGTGGCCGCTCCGAGGATCCGCCGGCTGTTCCACCGGCGCACGTCGGCGCTGATCGTCACGGGGGGCGGCGCGGTGGTGGCGTTGGCGCTCATCGGGATCGTGGGGAACTTCGGGGCGGTCATCGGATTGATCGTCGTTTGGTCGCTGCTGTCCGCGGCCGCGCTTCCGATCCGGCAGACATACCTCAACGGCCTTATCCCCTCGAAGGAGCGAGCCTCGATCCTCTCCTTCGATTCGATGATGGCCTCTCTCGGCGGAGTCGGGTTTCAACCGGTGCTGGGACGCGCTGCGGATGTGTGGGGATACGCACCTTCGTATCTGTTCGGGGCCGCGATCTCCGCTTTGTCGATCCCGTTCCTCATGCTGTCGCGGAAAGAGAATGCGCCCGCGGACACCGTTCAGCTCGATGAACTGGGCGGGACGGCACCAGCTCCCGTGGCATCTGGTGTAGTGGTCAGTCCCCCTCCGAAGTGATGATGTCGCCGCTCCTCTAGGCACGAAAGAGGTTTCTGGCTCAGCGGCGGCGAAGACATCCCTCCCGGCGTTCGAGTTGGGGCCGGGTTAGCCCTCTCTGGGAGGTTCCGTGAAACGGGTTCTGTCGCTCGCCGTCACTACCGCTTTGGCTGCCATGTTGGTCCCCACCCTGGCGCACGCCGCGCCTCAGGTTCAGGCCCTTCCTTCTCTTCCTTCTTTCACCGCCGCTCGAGACGCGTCCCCCGTCGTGATCACGGGGAAACAGTTGGCTCGCTTCTCTGCTCCGGCCCCCATGCCCGTGCGCGCGCTCGAGACGGACTCCGAAAACCTGACCGAGATCATTCCACCCGACTCCAGTCAGGGAGCGAACGTTCCGGTCGACTCGTTGCAGGTCTACACGTTCGATGCCTCCAGAGGTAAGGGCAAGTTCCGAGAGATCCCCTCGCAGGTCGACGAACGCTTTTGGCGGTATCTCGCAAACGCCGGCGGAGAGAATGGCCCCTACTCCGGTTACGACCCCGAGCTGAGCTACGTCTTCGACCAAGAGGGTTACCGGAAGACCGCAGGTGAGTGTTACGCCGAGTTCCCGGCAGGTGAACCGATCACCACCCCGGACACGGTTCCGGGACTGGACGATGATGACGAGCTCGCCTTCATGGCCCGAGATGCGGGAGTGCAGGCTCCGGCGGGTGCGACACCGATCAAGGGAGTGGCTCCCGAAGAAGTCACGATCAAGGACCCTTTGACCGAGGAACTGAGCTACGCGTACGTCGTTTCTGCCGCCGGTCGTAAACACAGGTTCGACGAGTCCTACGTCGCCTACGCGCGCGACCCCTATGCCGATCGCTACCTTTCAGCGCGAGGCGGCGAAGGCATCCCGGAGGGCCCCAGGTGTTCGGGAACCGATGGTGATCCGCTCAGCCCGCCCGTGGTTACGTCCAGCGGACCCCGCCGCCCTGCCGACACGGCGACCTTCACAAGCGACTCCTACAGCTTCCACTGGGGGGGCCGTTGGAAGCCCGACGCGATCCAGATGCGCACCAGCGCGAGCGACGTATTCGGTCCGGACTTGATCGACCAATGGAAGGGTCGAGCGTTCCAGCAGACGAAGGAGCAAGCGGTCTCGGTCGGATTCATCGGCGAGAAGGCGTGGGAGGAGTCCAGCGTCACTCTCGGCGAGAAGGCAGGACCCGTGCGCGTCCTCCGCGAGACGTGGGGAGCGAAGAGTGGCACCAACGTGACCCGTCTCTACACGCTCTACGACAAGGTCTTCTTCGACACCTTCAACCTGCGTGTCCACCCGATCCCCCCGGACGGGATCTACTCGATGTGGGACAACAACCAGGGTGCGGTATCCACCTACTACAGTCCGGTCGTGCCCGACGGCGTACCCATCGATGGCATCAACGACGAGCAATTCGGAAACGTCGACGTGGGGACGGGGACGCCCGCCGAGTCGCACTACGACATCGCGGATCCAACCTTGCAGCCTTTCTCGCCCGACGAGATGTGGGAGGAGGTCGCGGGTCCCAACGGTTCGATCGTCTACTACATCAGCGAGACGCGACCGGGACCCGGCGCGATCACCTCTTATTACCGGGACGACGCCGACTTCGACGATGGCAGTGGCGACAACCCTGTTGGGAAACAGGGCTCATTCGGGGCCCACGGGATCCACTTCTACGCCACAGGCGACACCGACAACAAACCCTTCGCGTTTCCTTTCACCGAGTTGGGGGTCACGCAATCGCAGTACATGATCCCGGGCGATGCGGGGAATGTTGGGGAAACGTACGCCGCGACCGAACGTTTCCCCCTCGAGGTCACAACTTCCTCCGGAGGCTAGAGAAGGCTTCGGCTTCGATCCCCGGTGCGGCTAACGATGAGTTCCGGCCGGCCGCTTCGTCTCAGTAGTGACGGGACCGAAAGCGAACCCCTGGAGGAGCGATCATGCGGAAGCTCGTAGTCATCGATTTCCTATCCCTCGACGGCGTCATGCAGTCACCGGGCCACCCCGAGGAGGACACCGAAGGTGGTTTCCGCCACGGAGGATGGTCGATGCCCTACGGCGACGAGGTCATGGGACAAGCGGCGATGGAGGGGATGGCCGAAACGGACGCCCAACTCTTCGGTAGGAAGACCTACGAGAAGATGGCCTCCTACTGGCCGACCGCGCCGGCCGATGATCCCTTCGCCCAACACCTCAACAGCGTGCAGAAGTACGTGGTCTCTACAACTCTCAAGAAGGTCGAGTGGCAGCCGACGACGATCATCGACGGCGACGTCGCTGAGCAGATCGGGAAGCTGAAGGAGCAGCCGGGCAAGAACATCGGAGTTCTTGGAAGCGGCGAGCTCGTCCAGACGCTGATGGCGAACGACCTCGTCGACGAATACTCGCTCACCGTTTACCCGATCGTGCTGGGCAGCGGCAAGAAGCTCTTTCGGGACGCAGATCAAACGCGCAAGTTGAAGTTGGTCGATTCCAAGCCGACGACCACCGGCGGCATCATGCTCACCTACAGGCCCGAGCCTTAGACAGCAGCAATTTTCGGGCGTACTGACGTCTGAACGAACCCTTGCGCTGCGTCCGGTATTGGAGTTCGGTGGCCCATTCCGCCTCCGGCGGTGTAGAGCGTGTTACGGGCCAGGCATTACCCGAACACGACCGGCGGTCCGAACCAGGTGGTGAGCGCGTCGGGGAGCCCGGCGTCGGTCAGGTCCCCCACCCAGGCCACATGCCCGTCGGGCCTAATCAATACGGCCGCCGGAGCAGCGACCGCGCCTAGCACCGGAAGC
>JAXDJL010000100.1:0-3459 GCA_034665685.1 Actinomycetota bacterium
ATCGGCCCCGAGTGGAGCAGTCGCAGGTTCTGGATGCCGGGAGACACCAGCGCGTTCGCCACGGTCGTCTCTCCGGCAAGAACGTTCGTGAGACCCATGCGAGGTGCGCTGCCGAAGAACTCGTGGATGCGCGGCCGCCTTAGGTCCGCCGAGATCAAGACCACTCGCTTCCCCGCGCGCGCCAAAGTCACGCCGAGGTTCACGGTCGTGGTGCTCTTGCCCTCGCCCGGATGCGCGCTCGTGACGATGAGCGTGCGCGCTCCCCGAGCGGACGCGGCGAAGAGGACTCCCGTGCGAAGTCTCCGGAACGCCTCCGCGAAAGATGAATGCGGCTCATCTCGAGCCAGCAGAGGTGGCGACTCGGCGTTCTTCCAGTCGGGGGCCGAGGGAACGAGGGCGAGCATCGAAGCTCCCAGCGCGACCTCGACGTCGGACACGTCTCGGATGCGCTCGTCGAGCCGGTCGCGGGTGAACGCGACGCCGCTCCCGAGAGTCAACCCGATCACCAGCCCGAGGATCCCCGCGAGGATCGGCTTGGGACTCGACGGCGACTTCGGAAGCTCCGGGTCTTCGATCAGCTCACCGACGCGGAGGTTGTCCGTCAGCGTCAGGTCGCTCAGGCGCTGCTGCAAGAGAGCGATCTGGCCGACCAATGAGTTCGCCTGGTTCTGCAGCTGGACCACTCGCTCGGGATCGGTCTCGGCCGCGATCTGCGCGTTGAGGTCCGTGAGCTGGGTGTTGAGACGCGTCTCCTGCTCCTTCAGAGCCTTCGAGGCCCCCAGAAGGTCCTCCAGCACCTGGTCCCGCCGGTACTCGAGGTAGGCGTCCGCGAACGCGGCGGAGCCAGCCTGGGCCTCTTTCGGCGTGGCCGCGGTGAACCCGAAGACCACGACCTCGGTGTCCGGCGGGACGGAGACGTCGAGGTCCTCCTGCAGCTTGTCGGCGTCGGGGGCCGCCACCTTGTCGGCTGCGATCTGAGCGACCGCCAGAGACTCGGCCACCCGCTTCTCGGTGTTCATGTTCGGTGGCTCGGGGGCGACCGGCTGGCCCCCCGAGACGCTCACCGGCTTGACGAGGACCTGGCTCTCGGACGTGTAGCGAGACGGGCGGGTGAGCGAGATCGCCAGGGCGGCCCCAGTCACGAGCACGGTGATCCCGAGGACCGTCCACTTGCGCTCTCTCAGGGAGCGAAGGAAGTCCCATACGGGGGAATGGGTCTGGATCTCGAGGTCGGGCAAGTTTGTCTCTCCAAGCAGGTAACGGGGGGCTGGAGAGGGAAGTTTATGATTGAATCCCTACCTAGGGAGCGGGAACCGCAAGGTTTCCCCAAATGCGGACATCGAGGAGCGGCTCAAGATGAAGGTTCTCAAGATCGGTCTCGTAGCAGCGTTCCTCCTCGGCATGCTCGCTCTCGCCGCCCCCGCAGGCGCCAAGGGCTCCTACCCGCCCGACGTGAAGGGCACGATCATCCACAGAGGCGGCATCGGCCCCACGCAGCCCGACGTCCAGCCCGACGTGCTGGCTCGCCCCACCAACCAACCGGGGATCCTTCCGTTCACGGGGGCCGACCTCACACGCATCGTCCTCATCGGCTTCGTCACGATCGCCGCAGGCACGGTGCTCGTCCGCCGCTACAGGACCCAGGACCTCAGCTAGAACCTCTTAGCTAGAACGCAGGTCCGTTCCAGAACCGCACGACCTTCTCCCAGAGCTTCGAGAGGCCCGTTAGCGCGTCCGGCTCTATCTCGTAGTCGAGCGTCCCGTCCAGCGGGCCCGAATAAGTCCAGATCCCGTCCTCCAGCGACCCCGGCCCCCTCACCTCCTGCTCGTCGCCCACCTTCAGCCCGACCGTGACCTCGGCGTCCTTCGTCAGCGGCTGAGGCACGACCGTCAGCGAGTAGTCGGTACCGGCGAGCGGCAGGTCGTAAGCCACCGACACCGAGACCTCTTCGTCCCGTAAGATCTCGAGCTCGAATCCGATCGCGATGAGGCCGTCCTGTCGCCCCTCGGCGTGTCCCTCGGCAGGGCCGTCGTCGACGAACACCCCGGTCACCTCTGCATCCTCGGGCACGTACAGCTCCGCAAAGCTCTTCATGACCCCGTACGGCTCGTTCGGCGCGACGTAGTGAGGGAGCCCTTCCGGCGCGTCGTTCGCGATCGTCATCTTCGTCACGCAGCGCGCGCTGTCTTTCGCCGTGATGTCGCACGAGTGGTCGACGGTCCTCGTCGCGTGATAGTCGAGCTTGTCGGCGCCCAGATTCTGCACCGTCGCGAGAGCGAAGTCGCTCGTCCGGGTGGCCAGCTCTCCAGTGACCCCGACGCCTTGGAGAGCGATCTGTTCGGCCTCGTCGAAAGAGATGAAGCGGAGGTGGCCACCCGAGACCGCGTCGCCGGCGCCGGCCAACCCCGAGGAACTTCCTTCGTCGTTGATGAGCGTCTCGAAAGCGGAGCGACCGACGCGCACCAGAGCGTTCCTGCGCGCGGTCGACTCGCCACCGATGTCCGCGTACGCGTCCGAGTACGCGAACTGAGGGATGTCACCCGCGGGTATGGAGTCGTCCTTCGACGTAGAAACCGGCGCGTCGGGCTCGAGCAGCGAGGCGATCCCACGCGGGTCGGCGACCAGCACGCCGTCCGTCGCGATCCCGGTGTTGAGACGGAACAAACGAGACGCGACTAAAGCGGAGTCCGGGACGTTCGGATCCATCGTGGTGTTCGCCCACAACGTCGTGTCCGCGCCGTACCGTCGGTAGCGGTGGTAGTCCGGGGGCGAGGGGACGCTCTCGTACGGCTTCTCGGAAAGGTCGCGGTAGTAGTGGAAACGGCCGAGCTCGAGCTTGCCGTCCTCGATCGTGATCGTCCCCAGACCGGAGGGGATGCCGCCGGCCCCGCGCAGCTCCGCGTTGTTGACGACCATGACGAGATAGGTGCGGGGGCCGCTCTGACCGAGCAACGGTCCGATGCGATCCAGCAACTGTCTCGCGTGGACGGCGGATGCGTTCAGGGTCTCGGCGCGCTCCGCAAGTGTGTCGAGCTCGCTCCACAGGCTGGGGATCAGCCACCCGGTCTGGTGTGCCGCGACGCTCTCCGTCAGCTCGGCGAGGTTCGCCGATTCATAGGTGAGGGGGTCGCGCAGGTTCTGCAACAGGTCGAAGCGGATCGTCCCGTCCTGGATCACGCCTTCCTCTTCGATCGCGTCGAGGTTCGCGCGCAACTCCCCTGCTTGTTCCACGACCCCCACCGAGGACGTCGTTACGGCGCTGAGCGCATCGAGATTCTGGCCAACGACAGGTAGCAGCCTCAGTACCTGCACCGGCAGGTCGTCGAACGAACCCGCGGCGGCGCGAAGGTCGTCTCCTGCTTCAGCGATCGCCTCGGAATCGAGCTCCGCCACCGAGCCCGACAGCGCTGCCCGAGCTCCGATCAGACGGCGTCCGACGGTGAGTGCGGTGTAGATGC
>JAXDJL010000101.1:0-4444 GCA_034665685.1 Actinomycetota bacterium
CGGACTCCGTCGCCGTCCCCATCTCCAAGGTCATGAAGAAGGTGCACCTCTACGTCGCCGACATCAATCCAGACGGCTGGGCCGCTGGGGACGTTCAGAACGGCGGAGTGTTCACGCGTCCCAACGGGAACGGAAGCGACCTGAACCGGCAGTTCCCCACCACGGGATGGTTCGACATCGGTCGTCCGGCCGCACTCAGCGAGCCGGAGCCGGCGGCATGGGATCGGCTCGCGCGGCGCATCAAGCCTGTGATCACTACGGACATCCACGGCGAGCTGACCTCAGCACAGAACGCCTTCGCCGACATGATGTATCCGGCCGGGCAGTGGAACCCGGTAGAGCAGATGCAACACGCTCGGCTGGCACAGCACATGAAATCGAACGTCGAGCGTTACTTCGAGGAGGAAGGAGTCTCCGCGGGCACCGCGAGCGGCGTAGCGGGGATGAAACCGGCTCAATACGCGACCGGCTTCGATGTCGTGGGATACGACGACTCCGGCTTCATGGGGGATTACTTCACGCAGTTGGGCGCCGTGGACATGGACGTGGAGCACTTCCTGTCCCACATGGCCCCCAACTCCGAGTGGGCCGCGCCCCTCGAGGAAGCTCACATCGCTGCCGTCAGAGGCGAGATCGAGGCCCTCATCGTCGAGGCGACCGTCACGCACGACATCGACGTCAGCCTCAAGTTGGGTCGCGCCGGCTACGCGTACGACCCGAAGATCATCACCAGTGCAGATGGGTACGGCGGCCCGAAGCCTCCGCAGGGCATCGACCCTCGTTCCTACCGGTCGACCCGCATGGACTACTTCCGAGATTTATCCCAGAAAGCGACCAGGCCCCTCCGCAAGGTGCGGGCGGAAGACCTCGCTCACGACAGATTGGGCGGACTGGAGACGTTCGTCATCGCGGATAACCCATGGCCGCGCAACTCGCGCGGGAAAAAGATCGGCACCGCGCGGCGCGTGAGGGCATTGAAGCGTTTCGTCAAGAACGGGGGGAACCTCATCCTGACCGATCGAGCGGTGCGCGTTCTGGGCAAGCTCGGCGTCGTGGGCGGCAAGAGCATCCACAAGCAGCTTCTGGGGGCTGGCCACATCGACATCGAGGGTTGGGACGACTACTACGTGAAGAAGGTGCACGAGACGGCAAGTCAGACGTATTACGAGGTCCCCCTCGGCTTCTCGCTCAGCGCCGATTCCTCCCCACACTGGACGGTCGACCGCGCCGCGTGGGAGGACGCGGGCGGCAAGACGATCGCAACGGTGGGGGACACGGAGCAGGTCGCGCTCGGACGGATCGAAGTCGGCAAGGGGACCGTGGGGATACTGGGAGCGATCCTCCCGACCGCGTCGGAACGATCCGATCACCTCTACGGCCTCGCGAGCTACGCGGTGACGGTCGCCGGCGGACAGATCCTGAGCAACATGATCCGTTGGGCCCGCGGGATCGAGCCTGTTCCCGTAACCACCCGCTGAGCCACCGATCGATGAGAGGTTAGTAACCGCGCCGTAACTCCCAGCTAACGAGCGCGGCGAGCGGCCCGCCCGACGTTCACCGAAGCCCGCCCAAAACGGGTGCGAACCCGTTGCCGGGCCTAAGCTTGTCCAATGTCTCGCGGGGTGAAGGGCGACGAAGAGATCCTCTGGCAGGGGCAGGGGAGGAACCGTCCCCTTTTCGTCCTCAGCGCCGCGATCGGCCTCGTCCTGTTGTTCCTGCTCGTTCTCGCCGAGGCGCACCCCGTCATCGCCGCGCTCTTCGCGGGGCTGGTAACGCTTCTGGGAGTCACCTTTGCCGAGGTGAGCGTGGTCGTCGACAGGAAGCGCGTAAGCGCAGGGTTCGGGCCCTGGGGATGGCCTCACCGAAGCTTCCCCCTCAAGGGACTGGTCCGCGTCGGAACCACGAGGATCGAGTCGGAGCGCAGAGGCGGAACCGCGTCGAAGGTCGGCTTGTTCTGGCCCCAACGCACCGGCATGGTCGTCCGCCCCGGCGAGGGACTCGTTCTCGAAAGCCACGGCCCTCCCTTCATCGTCAGCGTGGACGGAGCGCCGGACGCGGCCGCAGTGATCAACCACCTCCTGGGCAGCGGTAAGTAGGGGGCCCAT
Source organism: Actinomycetota bacterium (assembly GCA_034665685.1). GTDB lineage: Bacteria > Actinomycetota > CADDZG01 > CADDZG01 > WHSQ01 > JAUJNU01. Next base: position 2,106 of record JAXDJL010000101.1, read on the forward strand.
TCAGTCCCTACCCCTCGATCTGACGTATCGTCCTTGGATGGAAAAAGAAGAGCTGATGACCCGTTATGCGGACCTCGCAGTGCGCGTCGGCGTCAATCTCCAGCCCGGGCAGAACGTCACGATCGCTGCTCTCGTGGAGCACGCACCGCTCGTGCGGGTCCTCACCCGGCGGGCGTACGAAGCCGGAGCACGCTACGTGACAGTCAGATACGCGGACCAGCACGTCCGCAAGGCCATGATCGAGAATGTGGACGAGGAGCTTCTCTCGTGGACACCTCCATATCTGAAGCGCGAGCTCGACGACATGGCTGCATCGGGCGGCGCGTTGATCCAGGTTACGGGAGATCCCGAGCCCGACCTGATGTCGGACCTGGATCCGGCGCGAGTCGGCAAGGCGCGCATGCTCGACTACGTCGAGGCGTACATGCGCTATCTGAATCAGCGCGCGATGAGCTGGGTGATCATCGCCTACCCGAACGAGGGATGGGCGAAGACCGTTTTCGGTGAGCCGGACGTCGACCGCTTGTGGGACGCGGTGGCGAAGGCGACGCGCCTTTACGACGACGACCCCATCGCTTCGTGGTGGGAACACGTCCGAGATCTAGGGCAGCGCGCGGTCGCCTTGAACGAGCTATCGCTGGACGCGATCCAGTACAGGGGCCCCGGAACGGATCTGAAGGTGGGATTGAACAAGAACGCCCGATGGCTCAGCGCGGAGTTCGAGACCGCGCAGGGGATCCAGCACGTTCCGAACCTCCCAACCGAAGAGGTCTTCACCTCTCCGGACTTCCGGCGGGTGGAGGGCACCGTCAGATCCACCCGGCCGCTTCACCTCCCGTCCGAGGGAACGACGGTGAAGGACCTCCGCGTCCGTTTCGAGGGAGGACGCGCCGTCGAGGTGGACGCGTCGGCCGGCGCAGAAGCCGTGCGCGCACAGATGGCGACCGACCCGGGGGGTGCTCAACTGGGCGAGATCGCACTCGTGGACAAGGCCTCGGCGGTGGGGCAGACGGGGGTTACCTTCGCGAACACCCTGTTCGATGAGAACGCAACGTGTCATCTTGCCTACGGTGCCGGATTCTCCTTCCTGATCGAGGGAGCGGCAGAGCTGCCTCCCGACGAACAGGCCGCGCTCGGCATCAATCAGTCGAAGGTGCACACCGACTTCATGATCGGGGGGCCCGAGCTGGAGGTCGATGGGATCACCGACGACGGCAAGTTGATCCCCATCCTGCGCGACGACGTCTGGCAGCTGTAAGACCTAAAGGCTCTCTGCTGAGAACGTGTCGCAGTCGTTCGGGTCGCCGTCCGCGAAGCCGCGCTTGAACCATCTAACGCGCTGCTCCGACGACCCATGGGTCCATGTCTCGGGGTTCACCCGTCCCGTCGACTGTTTCTGGATCCGATCGTCGCCAACCGCGGCGGCGGCCTTAAGGCCCTCCTCGAGATCTCCCGAGTCGAGGATGTCGCGGTCGTAAGTGGTGAAGCCCCACGCGCCGGCGTAACAGTCCGCCTGTAGCTCCAGCCGGATGGAAAGGTCGTTCTCGCGGCCGGGTTCCGAACGACTGAGCCGCTCCACCCGTTCCATCGTGCCGAGGAGGTTCTGGACGTGATGGCCCACCTCGTGCGCGAGGACATAGGCCTGAGCGAAGTCGCCGGGTGCCCCGAAGCGCGCCTTGAGCTCGCGGAAGAAACCGAGGTCCAGATAGACGTTCTGATCGGCGGGGCAGTAGTGAGGCCCGATGTCGGACGAGGCGCCCCCGCAATCGGAATCGGTCCGCCCCTCGAAGAGAACGAGGGCGGCCTCGCGGTAGGGCTTGCCGTTCTGCCGGAACGTGTCCGCCCAGAACCCCTGTACGTCGTCGAGCACGAACTCCATGAAGTCCTTCAGCTTCTCGTCGGCTTGGGGGTCGGCCGAGGGAGCCCCCTCATCTCCTCCGCCCAAGCTGTTGGAGAGAACGATGACCGCAACCAGGAGGATGAGGCCGGGGATCCCGATCTTGCCCCCCATCGGGATGCCGCCCATCCGCCCGAGCCCGCCCATGCCTCCACCGCTCTGTCCGCGGCGGTCCTCGACGTTGGAGCTGTGCTGCCCGCGTTTCCACTTCATGCGGCAAGCCTTAGTTCATCCATCGCCTATCCGTTCCCTCTTCACCGCTGCCGCCAAACCCCGGCCGTCGGCTAGGTTCGTTCGGGTGGATATCGCAGGGTTCCGTCTGGAGACGGAACGATTGTTGCTGCGGCCCTACGCGCCGACAGACATCGACAGCATCGCTCCGATCTTGGGCGATCCGGAAACGATGAGCTTCTATCCCAATCCCTTCTCGCGCGCCGACTCC
>JAXDJL010000102.1:0-3118 GCA_034665685.1 Actinomycetota bacterium
GCCCCCGAGAACGGCTACGCGCACGTGGGCCCACCGGGGGCCGGGCACTTCGTGAAGATGGTGCACAACGGTGTCGAGTACGCGTTGATGCAGGCGTACGCGGAGGGGTTCGAGCTGATGCAGAAGAGCGAGTTCGAACTGGACGTGAGCCAGGTAGCCGAGGTGTGGCGGCACGGCAGCGTCGTGCGATCGTGGCTCCTCGACCTCGCCGCCAGCGCGCTGGCGAAAGACCCCGATCTCAGCGAACTGTCAGATTACGTCGACGATTCCGGCGAGGGGCGCTGGACGATCGAGGTCGCGCTCGCGAACGCGGTACCCACTCCAGCGATCGCGGCCGCGCTGTTCGCACGCTTCGCATCCCGCCAGGAAGAATCGTTCGCCGGGAAGGTGCTGGCGGCGCTCCGGAGGGAGTTCGGCGGGCACGCCGTGCACCCGGCGGTGACGAAGGACGAGGCGGAGCCGATCAAAGACGCCACGAAACCCACGCAGGCGTCCTGATTACCCATAGCGCGGGGGTCCGTGGCAGCATCGCGTTATGAGTCCCACGATCGCCCCGTCGGAGGTGCGAGAGGAGACGACCGACGAGGCCGCGCAGGATGACCGGCCGTGGCTCGTCATCGTCTGGAACGACCCCATCAATCTCATGTCGTACGTGACGTTCGTTCTGCAGAAGCTGTTCGGGTATTCGCACGACAAGGCAACGAAGCTGATGCTCGACGTTCATCACAAAGGGAGAGCCGTGGTGGCGAGTGGTTCGCGCGAGAAGTCCGAGCTCGATTGCTTCCGGCTGCACGGGTACGGGCTCTGGGCGACCGTCAGCAAGAGCGACTGATGGAGTTCTCGAGAGATCCCGAGGGCGAGTTGCAGGTCGACATACCGGGCTACGAGGCGCACCTCCTGCGCGAGCTGATCGACGAGATGCGCGTCGTTCTTGCCGCAGAGGACCGCAAGGATCCGGTAACCGCTCGCCTCTTCCCTCCCGCATACGACGACTCGCGCGACGACGAAGCGTTCAGGGAGTTGATCGGGGCGGACCTGAAGAGCTCCAAGGTGAACGCACTGGCGAAGATGAGCGAGAAGCTCGGGAAGCGCGGGCCGGTGCACGACGTTCTGGTACAGGAGGAGGCCGATGCGTGGCTCCGGGCCCTGACCGATCTTCGGCTCGCGATAGGGACGCGCCTCGACGTCACCGAGGAGACGATGGATGTGGAGATCGATCCAAAGCATCCGGACGCACCGGCCCTCTCGATGCTGCACTGGCTCGGCTGGATGCAAGAATCGCTGCTCAACGCGTTGACTGGAGGTCGCTAGATGCAACTCGAGAAGGGTCAACCCGCTCCCGATTTCGAATTGAAGGACGCCGACGGGAAGACGTGGCGACTGTCGGACCTCAGGGATCACAAGGTGATCGTCTACTTCTATCCGGCGGACGACACTCCGGGATGCACGGTTCAGGCTTGTGACTTCCGCGACCGCCAGCAGGATTTCGCCAAGGCCGGTTACGTGACGCTCGGCATCAGCCCCCAGGACGAGAACTCGAAACGCAAGTTCGTCGACAAGTACAACCTCAACTTCCCGTTGTTGGCCGACGTGGGGGCCGAGGTCGCGAAGCGCTACGGAGTGACGGCCGACCTGGGCTCATATAACGGCATCAAGCTCAAGGTGAAGCGTTCGACCTTCATCGTCGGTGAGGACGGAAACCTATTGGACGTGCAATACGGAGTGAAAGCCAAGGGTCACGTCGAGGGATTGCTCGACGCGATCAAACTCTAAGCGTTCTCGCGCAGCCAGGCGAGGTCGTCCTCGATACCGGGCCACGGCGTTTCGCAGATCACCGCGGGAGCGCCCGACGCTTTGACCATCGCGGCGATCGCCTCTTTGTCGAGCTTCGAGCCGTCGAAGTTCTCGTGCCTGTCGGCGCCGCTTCCCGCTTCGTCGCGCGATCCGTTCGCGTGCAAGAGGTCGATCCGCCCGGTTGCCTCCAGCACTCGCTCCACCACGTCCGACAAGTCTTCGCCTGCGGCGTGCGCGTGACACGTGTCGAAACAGAAGCCGACGAAGCCGAACTCCTCGAAGTGCGGCCACAGCTTCGCCAAGACTTCGACGTGACGTCCCATCGCATTCGTGCCTCCGGCGGTGTTCTCGATCAGGATCGGGACGGGCGGCTCCCCCATCTCCTCGAAGACCTTCCACCACCGGCGGAAGCCGTTCTCGATCCCGTCCTCCGCGTGGCCGGCGTGCACGATGAAGCCGGCGGCGTTGATCTCCGCCGCCCGTTCGAGTGACTGCTGGAGGATCTTCCTCGAGGGGATCCGCACCCGGTTGTTGGGGGACGCCACGTTGATGAGATACGGAGCGTGGACGTAGATGGGAACGTCCGAGGCCGCCAGTTCCTCGGCGTCGTCCCGGGGCGGGGGCTTCTTCCACGATTGCGGGGGTCCCACGAACATCTGGAGGCAGTCGGCGCCCACGCGCTTGGCTTCCTCGAGCGGTGCTTCGCCGTGGATATGGGCCCCGAACAGCATCCGCATGACCTTATAGGGTGCTCCCATGAAGCTCTTGCGGGACGTCGCCATCCGTCACTTGCTAACGATCGAACCGTCGAGCACGCTGCGGCATGCGGCCCAAGCGATGGCCGACCGTGGCGTGGGATGCGCCGTGGTCGTCGAGGCCGAGAAGGTCGCCGGGATCATCACCGAGCGCGACCTCCTTTGCGCGGTGGCGGACAACAAGCGGGTCGACGACACGAAGGTCGAAGACGTCATGACCCGCAACGTCATCAGTGGTGAGCCGGGCTGGGACATCCTTCGGGCCGTGAAGACCATGACGGCGGGAGGCTTCCGGCACCTCCTCGTGATGGAGATGGACGAGCCCTCCGGGATCGTTTCCTTGCGGGACCTGATGGACTCGATGGCGGAGCTCGTCGCGCACGAAGCCTAGGGCTGCCCTAACCAAGAAAACCTCGGCCGACCAGGGCTCATCGGGCGGCTAACCTTCGTCCATGTCCCCTCCCCGACTCGCGATCGCATCCGGCAACCAGTTGGGAGCCACGGCCGCCGAGGCCATCGCCCGAGACGGAGGGAACGCGGTCGACGCGTGCCTCGCCTCGGCGGTGATG
>JAXDJL010000103.1:0-3668 GCA_034665685.1 Actinomycetota bacterium
GGAGCAGGCCTCTCCGGACGCGCCCCCTTGCGTGGGTCGTGGGGGTAGGGATCGCGTACCCGTTCGTCCGAAGGTGGGTCAGGCGAGAACGCCACTAACGCGGGCGCTGGGTAAGGGTGGAAGATGAGATTCCTGCATCGGATCAAACAGGCGGTCGTGGACAGGCTGGCCCGGATTCTGAGGCCTCTAGAGAAGCCCCTTGGGATGGACAAGGCGTCTCTTGAGCGACGAAAGGCACGGATGGGGGAGGCCAAACTTCAGCGTTACGCGAACGTGGGGGGTATCGCAACTGTTATCGAGTACATCTCTCTTAGAGTCTTCTTTGTCGTCGGACCCGGCCCCTGGAAGTGGTTCTTGGGCCTCTCGGCAGTTGCAACCTTTCTCTTCCTAGCGGGCACGATCGTCATCCTCTTTCGTTCCGGGCGACCGTAGAGGCAGGCATCCCACTCAAGTAGATGTCCGGCGCTTTGGCGCGGGCGGGACTACCGGAACTGCTTGAATCCCTAACGGAAGCCGCGGCCCCGTACCAAGAGGCTCCGGATCCGGATTGGTTCCCCAGTCCAGGAAACGGTCAAGGTCCGGGACTATCGCTTCAACGCCGACCGAGGACTGCAGCCGGCTTAACCCCGACAAACACTTGCTGGGCCGGTACGGTTGGGCGATGAGAAAAACGTTGGTCGTCGGTTTGGTGATGTGCCTCCAGCTCGGCCTCGGAGTGGCCGCAGCGGACAGCACCAGGGTAGACGATGAGCGCGGGGATGCGAACCGTGCCCGCGAGGACATCGACTACGCCATCGCCGATCACAGGAAGGGGATGCTTCGACACCGCGTGACGATGTACGGGGCCTTCGAGACTTACAACCCGCGCATCTGCATCTTCGCCCAGACCCCGCAGACCGCCTACCGCATCTGCGGCCCCCAGGTGTATCGCGTCCGCGACGATCAGCCGGTCGGGACGGCGAAGATCAGGAGGCCAAACGAGAAGACGATCGCGATCAGCTTCTACAAGAGCGAGATCGGATCACCGAACAGATACAACTGGTACGTCGCGGTCGGATCGAACGCTCCGTTCTGCCCGGATCCTCCATGCGACATCACCACGACCACCGTGCACAGGCTTTAGCGGGGCTTTAGCCCGGTTAAAGCCGGTCTTTAGCCGGGCTTAAGCGAGGACTCCTAGCAGGCCGGCATGCGGAGCGGCGTGTCGGGGTTCGTGGCCGCTTCGAAGATGACGGTCACCCACAGCCGGTTCCCGCGCTGCGAGGCGCCGATCCCCACGTAAGTGAATCCAGGAAGCATGATGTTGTCCTTGTGGGCGGGAGAGTTCATGAACGCGTCGTGGAGCGACTGCACCGATCCTCCGACACCGACGTTCTCGCCGAGCACCACCCAGTTCGTGACGCGGCGCTTAAGCCGGTCCGCGGGCGTGTGGTACAGCACGTCTTTGTGGGCCATCTGCCAGGTGTGGTACCGGGCCGCGCGGGAGAGCTCGGGGTCGAGTCGCAGCGCGCCCCTGCCCGCAGCTCTGCGCACTTCGTTGATCTTTTGAGCGAAGCCGCTCTCGGATGTACGCGGGGACCAACACGAAGAGGTGCCCTCCTGGCTGCTCGAGGCAACCGGCTGGGAATCTGCGAGGGCATCGGAGTCGGCTCGCTTCACCCCCGGCGAAACCGGGATGAGCAGGGCCAGCGCGGCCGTGCCCAACACCACAGCGAATCGTCTCAAAAGCCTCATCCAAACCTCCACTGGGCGGGGTGTCGCGGCCTCTTTGGTGGCCCGCGGCGACTTGCCGTCCACTCGTCCCCTCTGGGATTAATCGGCATCTGGAGGGCCGACTGTAGGAGGAGGAACTGGCAGGACTTGGCAGAAAGACCGAAATCTAGGGGTCTACCTGCACGAATACGGAGTTGCTGGTGGCGAATTCATGATCGTCATCGCCCTGGAACCAAGTGATCAACCGGTATTTCTTGGCCGAGGAGGCCTCTTTGAAGGTCGCGCTGTAGGCGCCCTCGGAACCGAGCTTGGGCTTGAGTGCGGCGACCAGGATGCGCTCGCCGTCGGGACGGATCTTCTGCACGCGCACGATGACCTTCTCGCCGGGATGCGGCGGCGTCACCTCTCCCCCGACGGGGATCGTTGTCGTGCCCGGCGGGTAGTGCGCGATCGCGTTGTCATCGACGGACGCCGGTTCGCGCGCCTCCAACGTCACCTTCGGTCGCACAAGGATCTGGGCGACGCGGCTGTCGGTGTCCCATGTCGTTGGATCGCCCGCGTACGAAACGACAAGCATGGTTTTCTTCACCGGCCTCTTGCTGAACGCGAAGGTTCCGTCGGGAGATGTCGTCGCCTCGCTCGTCTCGACCCAGGGACGATGAGGCTTCCGCGCGTAAAGCGTGACCACCCTCTCGGCGAGCGGCGCGCCGGCTCTCGTGCTTAGGAGCCCGCTGATCGATGCGGTGTCCCCATACACGATCGTCTGACCCATGGGGGTCAGGGCCAGCTTGCTGCTCGTCTTCCCCGCGCCGATCTGGAGGGCCACCTCGCGCCTGATGTTCTTGAGGTCCTTGGCAACGGTGTCACCCGGGCACTCCGTTTGTCCGGCGGCGCGGTGGCCGGCGATGTAGTGGAGCTCCTGTCGCCGGCCCGTCTCCGGATTGCGATAGGTGTGCGTGCCTTCCGGATCGAGGTTGTGGCGATCGGCTTCCCACGAGAGGACATCGATGAGTGAGGACCTGGCCGCGGCGGGAAGCGTCGCCGAGGTGTAATTGCCCATCAGGCTGGTGCCAACGCTCCCCGAGTTGAACCCCTCCACGTGCGCTCCGACGACGGCGTTGTTGTTGATGTCTTCCGAGTCGTGCGTCTCCCACGGACGGAACTCGCGCGACCAGCGGCCCTCGAAGATCGTTCCGTCCCGAGCGATCACGAAGTTGTAGCCGATGTCGCACCACCCGCGGTCGACGACGTGGAAGTGATAGATCGCGCGCATCGTCGCCGCGGGATTCGGATCGTTGTTGCTGCCGGCGGTGTGGTGAACGAACAATTGCTGCGGGCGGAAGAAACGGCGCTTGCATCCTCCGGACACGCTCTTCAGGTCTTCGTCCGCGCCCCATTCGGCGCGGGTGGCGATGTGCGGAGTCTCGGCGGTTGCCTCTGCCGTGGCGGGGATCACGTACGTATCGAGCGGGCCGTCAACGGTGTTCATGTAATCGACGCTGACGTTCTCGATCGTGCGGCCCGGCGGACCGCTTGGGTGCCACTCGAGGGCGACCGGACGGTCGAGCACCTGAACTCCGCTGAAGTGATGATCGCCGTACTCGAGATCGTGTGCCTCGGGGACGCTGCGCCAATGAGACGCGATCCCCTGGTCGTCGATGGTCCGGTAGCGGACGCCCGTGCCCTCCTCGCCGACCCAAGAGAAACCAACGTGCGTCGCGCGGAAGTCGAGCGTGACCCTCTCGAGCCCGTCGGCGACGCGCGTGAGGGAACGCGCCATCGTGCGAGGCATCGAGACGGCGATCGTGGGAGCCACCCACCCGGGCAGGACCAGTGTCGCAACCGAGGTCACGACAACTAGGACGCGAGCGACATGTCTCTTCAGGGAGTGCATGGAACGCCTCATGCTAAGAGTTGCTGTGGGTTAGATCGGGGTTTGATGCCCGCCGATACTC
>JAXDJL010000104.1:0-4194 GCA_034665685.1 Actinomycetota bacterium
TCGTGATGACCTCCGAGGACGGACGCATACAACGTTTCCTCGAGAAGCCGAGTTGGGGTCAGGTGTTCACCGACACCATCAACACCGGCATCTATGTCTTGGAGCCCGAGGTGCTCGATCTGATCCCGCCCGATCAGCCTTACGACTTCTCATCCGAGTTGTTCCCTTTGATGCTCGACAAAGGACTGCCTCTGTACGGGTTCGTCACGAACGATTACTGGACCGACGTCGGTAATTCCGAAGCCTTTCTCGCCGCACAGCGCGACGCGATGGCGGGGCGCGTGAAGGTGGATCTTCCGGGGTTCGAGCTTCACTCCGGCGTGTATGTAGGGCAGGAGGTCGAGATACATCCCACCGCGCGCGTGACGGGTCACGCAATCATCGGCGACAACTGCACGGTCGGGCCCGGAGCAGTCATCGGTCCCGACGCGGTGGTCGGATCGAACGTGACGATCGGCCCCGATGCCCGAGTGGAACAGGGGGTGGTGATGGACCGCTCCTACGTGGGGCCCGCCGCCAGGGTCCGAGGCGGGGTGGTCGGCCCCGGCTCCTCGCTCGACAGGGGGGCCACGATCGAGGAAGGGGCGGTGCTCGGAGCCGAGGTGACGGTTGGGGCCGGAGCCATCGTGAATCCCCGAGTAAAGATCTATCCCTCCCGCACAGTGGAGGCCGGAGCGATCGTGACGCGGAGCGTCGTCCACGAACGAAGTGCGGGGCGCAGTCTGTTCGGCTCGCGCGGGGTCACTGGGCTGATCAACGTGGGGGTTTCAGCCGAGACGGCGGTGCGTTTGGGGATGGCTTACGGCTCGACTCTCCCGCGCGGAAGCATCGTCGTGACGGGACGAGATGCATCCAGAGCCGCGCGCACCTTGAAGCGCGCGTTGATCGCGGGTCTGAACTCGACGGGGGTGTCGGTGCGCGACCTCGAGCTCGTTCCACGTCCATTGACGCGGTTCACGGTCAGACGCGAGCAGGTGACGGGAGGCCTCAGCGTTCGTACTGCCGCTGCCGGCGATGTCGAGGGAGTGGAGATCGGTTTCTTCGGTCCGGACGGAACGGATTTGGTGGAAACGGCACAACGGAAGATCGAGCGCGTGTACTTCCGCGAGGACTATCGGCGCGTGGGGCCGTCGAGGTTGGGCGAGCTCGACTTCCCACCGCACGCACTCGAGCAATACACGAGCGGCTTGCTCGCGGCCACCGATGTCAGCTCGGTGCGCGGGGCGCAGCTCAAGGTCGTCGTGGATTACGCGTTCGGTCCCGCTTCTCTGGTGGGCCCGTCCTTGATGGGCCGGCTCGGCTGCGACGCGCTCAGCCTGCATGCGTTCACCGACGAGCATCGACCGGTGCTCACTCAGGTGGACCTCGATCGGTTGCTGTTGGAGCTGGGAGATCAGGTCACCAACTCCGGGGCCGACCTGGGGGTCCTCCTCGAGCCGAGCGGCGAGACCGCCTACGTGATCGATGAGAGGGGTGAGCCTCTATCTCCGGTTGACACTTTGCTGGCCTTCCTTCGTCACGAGATGACGCGGGGGGCCCGCCACGTAGCGGTCCCCGTGTCCGCGCCCACGGTGTGTCAGTCGATGGCCCGCGACATGGGGTGCCGCCTCAGCCTGACGCCGACGGCGCTCCCGTCCCTGATGGCGCGAGCGGGGGCGGCCGACATCGATTTCGCGGCGGACGCCAGTGGGCTGTTGATATTTCCTCGCTTCATGCCGGCACCCGACGCGCTCATGACCTTCTGTAAGGCGCTGGAGCTCCTCGCGCAGGAGGGGAGGCCGTTGGGCGAGGTTCTCGAGCAGTTCCCACCGGTGCATCTTGCGTCGCGCACCGTGCGGACGCCTTGGGATAAGAAGGGCGCGGTGATGCGTCATGTAGCCTCTTCGGCGTCCAGCGACCGGCTCGTATTGCTCGATGGGGTGCGCGTTTCCGAGCCGCACGGATGGGCGCTCGTCATCCCGCATGCGGACGAGCCGATGTGCCGGATATGGGCGGAGGGCGACACGGAAGAGGCGCTGAAGGAGATCCTGGACCGGTACGAAGCCATGGTTACCGCCGTGGTGAGCGGCGATCGGTGAAGACTTACGCACTAATCGACAAATCAATTCGGCGATAAGTCGCCGGAGAGGAAGGAGCAGAGGTGTCCGAGGTTCCCAGCGACAGGCGCTACACGGCCGAGCACGAATGGGTGAAGGACGAAGAGGGCCGGATGGTGGTCGGCATCACGGATCACGCTCAGGATCAACTGGGCGATGTCGTGTTCGTGGGGCTCCCCGAACCGGGCACCGAGGTCCAGGCCGGCCAGCCGCTCGGCGAGGTCGAGTCGACCAAGTCGGTGTCCGACGTCTACAGCCCGGTCTCGGGCCGCGTGCTGGAGAAGAACGCGGAGGTCGAGTCGACGCCGGAGCTGCTCAACGAGGATCCCTACGGACGAGGTTGGCTCGTCAAGATCCAGCCCGAGGGAGACGACACGAGCTCGTTCCTCTCGGCCGACGAGTACCGTAAGCACGCCGACGAGGCCTAGCGGGGGTCGCCCCTTGACCAACCCTAAAGCTGCCGTATAGCGTCAGGCCATGTTCTGCACGAACTGCGGCCACCGCAACCCCGAGGGATCCAACTTCTGTTCCTCGTGCGGACAGCCGCTGCAGGACACCCCCGGGCAGGACTCGACGACCATCACGTTCGCGACGGGCGATCTCGAAGGAGACCTCGAAGAAGAGATCCATATCGCGCCCGAGGAGCTCGAGGGGGGCCGCGGTGCGTTGATCGTCAAGCGCGGACCGAACGCGGGAAGCAAGTTCTTCTTGGACACGGACGTGACTCAAGTGGGTCGTCATCCCGACAGCGCGATCTTCCTCGACGACATCACGGTGTCGCGTAGGCATGCGGAGCTACGTCGTAGCGGAGGCTCGTTCTCCCTGCATGACGTGGGAAGCCTCAACGGCACCTACGTCAACCGCGAGCGCGTCGAGGAAGCGGACCTGCGTTCCGGCGACGAGATCCAGATCGGCAAGTTCAAGCTCGTGTTCCTCACGGGAGGTTGATCGGTGCCGCTCTCTAGATCGCGCGATTACCTGAGCATCGGTGAGGTGCTCGAGTCGGTGCGCCCGGACTTCCCCGACGTCAGCGTTTCGAAGATCCGTTTCCTCGAGACCGAGGGCCTCATCACCCCCGAGCGGACCCCGTCCGGCTACCGCAAGTTCTACGACGACGACGTGCTCCGCCTCCGCTACGTGCTGGCCCTGCAGAAAGAGCAGTTCTTGCCCCTCAAAGTCATCAAGGAGCGCCTCCAGAACGGTGTAGGCGAGGTTCAGCCTTCGCCGGCGCCGCCGGTACCGGGACGGGCCCAGAAGCAGGAGGAGACGTTCCAGGAGCTCGGGGGCGCCCAGCTGTCGCGCGAGGAGCTCGCCAAGGCCTCGGGCCTGTCGGAGCCACAGCTTGCGAACCTCGAGGACTTCGGTCTCCTCGGCCCCGGCCCCGGCGGCCACTTCGACGAGAACGATCTCCTCTTGGCGAAGGCGTTCGGCGGGTTCTTCGGCTACGGAGCCGAGGCCCGTCACCTCAAGATGTACAAGCAGTTCGCGGAGCGCGAGGGCGCGTTCTTCGAGCAGATCGTCGCCCCGGTCGCGCGGAAGAAAGATCCCGAGGGCTCGGCAGAGGCGGGGCGGAGCGTGCAACAACTGGCCGTCCTGTCGCGCAAGGTGAGAGACGCGCTGCTGCGTAAGACCCTGCGGGAGATCCTGTAGCCCCGGCCGCGCGGCTCCTTGTGTATCTGTCGACAAATAGATTCATCGCCTTGTCGTGCGCGCTCATCGTGGCGGCCTCGTTCCTTCTCTTGGATCGATCGAGCCGCGCGGGGGAGCGGCGCCTCGGGCCGCGTCTCGGCTGCGTCTCCTGCCTCCTGGTTGCCGACGACGGCCGGGTGCTCTGGTCGCGGCGACCGGACCTCAGACTTCCCAACGCGAGCACGACGAAGATGGTGGTCGCGCTCGTGACCCAGGCCGCCGATCCGGAGCCCATGGTTCTCGTATCGGCCGAGGCGGCGGCCACCGGAGGAGGAGGGCCGCAGCTGCGAGCGGGGGACCGGCTCCCCGTGTCGAAGCTTCTGGCGGCCCTTCTCATGGCCTCGTCGAACGACGCCGCCGTGGCCCTGGCCGAGCACGTGGCCGGCTCCTCGGAGCGGTTCGTGGCGAT
>JAXDJL010000105.1:0-6829 GCA_034665685.1 Actinomycetota bacterium
TTTGATGACTCGACCCGACTGGCACTTTCGTGTAGAGGCAACCGCCTCCCCGCGGGGGACATAATGGACTCGCGCCAAGAAGTCGCCCTGGAGGGGGAGGAATGAATCTGTTGGTAGTCGAGATCGAGAGGATGTTTGGGGAGGCCCTGGCGATCTTCCTCGATGGGCAAGAGGACATCCACGTGGTCGGTACCGCTCTCGGCCTCAGTCAAGCCATAGGCATGGCCGGCGATCTCCACCCCGACATCGTCACGACGAGTTACAGGCTTCCCGATGGAGACGGCGTCGACCTGATCCGGCAGCTGCAGGGGCAGCTACCCGAAGTAAAGACCATGATGGTGAGTGCTTTCGAGCAGGAAGCCGTCGTCATCGCGGCCATGGAGGCCGGGTGCTCCGGCTTCGTCTCGAAGGGTCTGCCACTGACCGACCTCGCGATCGCGGCACGAGCGGTCATGAAAGGTGAAACCGTCATCCCTCGCGACGTCCTCGGCCGGGTGGTCGAGTATTCCACCGAGGGAACCGGCTGGCTGGGAACCAATCTGACTCCGACGGAGCACGACATCTTGAGGCTTTTTCCGGAAGGTCTCCCGGATCGGGCGATCGCCGAGCGGCTCGGATTGAGCGAGCGAAGCGTGCGGAACCACATCCAGTCGATCCTCCCGAAACTGGAAAGTCATTCGAAGCTGCAGGCGCTCGCGACCGCTATCCAACGTGGGATCGTCATCCTGACCCTGGTCTGAGACGTGGCTCGATGAGCTGCGTGTGCGAAACGGCCCTTGGGGTCTCTCCTTAGACCGCCGCTCTGTTCCTGGGGCTCAAGGTCACCGAAGCCAGGCTCGCCTCGCCGGCCAGGGACTCAATCAGTGGGAAAACGGTCTTCTCCTCGAACCGGATATGACCCTGCAGCAGGTCGACGACTCGCAGTAGGGTGGACGCGCGTGGGGCGCCGTCCTCGAGCTCGCGTTCCATGGAGTGCACCGCAGCGTGGATCACCAGGTGCTCACACATCGCTCGGTCAAGCGTGTCGCGCGCTTCCGGCTCCTCGACAACAAGTGGGAAGACGATCTCCTCCTCCTCGCGGAAGTGCTTGATGGTGTCGTCGTGAAAGAACCTCTGGAACTGCCTCCCCCAGAACTGCCTGTCCTCGTCCGTTCCGTTGGCGGCAACGCGTAGCCGCCGGATCTGAGCGAGCGCGTGATGATGATCGTGGGTCAGCGGGATCAACGTTTCGTGTCTCTTCATGTCTCTTCTCCCTTATTCGACTATCACTGCGGTGACCATGCCGAACATGCCGTCGGGGCCCTCGACGTGGTTAAGGATGTGGCAGTGGAAAGCCCACACGCCCGGAGCGTCTGCTCTCACCAGCACGTCGTAACGCTCGCCGGGAGCCACCATCAAGGTGTCGACGCGGTAGGGCTGGGCAAGCCTGTAGCCGTCCTTAGCGATCACGCGCTGAACGAGCCCGTGAAGGTGCATCGGGTGGATCTGCAGACCCTCGTTCATGTACCTGATGCGGAAGGTCTCGCCTTGTGACACGACGATCGGAGCGGTCGCAGGGAATCCCTTCCCGTTGATCGTGAAACCCAAAGGCCCGTCGTTCAGCACCAATGTCTGATCGATCGCCACCTCCGGATCGCTCGGGTCGCTCACTACGAAGGCCCCCAGCAGACCCTCCGTGATCTGTTCCGTCGCGTTGAAGTGCGGGTGGTACATGTGCGTGCCGCTGTTGCGCAGCGTGAACTCGTATGTGAACGACTCACCCGGCATCACGGGGTCCTGAGTGAGGACCGGAACGCCGTCCATCGCGTTGGGAACTCGGACTCCATGGAAGTGGAGGGTCGTCGGCTGATCGAGCTTGTTGTGCAGGATGATCCGCACTCGGTCGCCGAGATCCGCGTTGATCTGAGGGCCCGGGAGAACGCCGTTGTAGGCCATCACGTCGAGCACCTCGCCGGGCGACACCTCCCACTTGGTCTCGTCGGCGGTCAGCTCGAAGACCTTCACTCCATCGACCATTTGGAAATCGAGTGGTTGACCGCCGAGACCCTCGGTCTTGGCGGGATAGGACGACGTCACGGCGGTGTCGACCTTCACCATCTCCTCCGCGCTCATCCCGGACATCCCGTGGCTTGCGTGATCGGCTCCACCGTCTCCCGACGCGGCTCCCCCACCGGTGACGGAGAGGGTTCCTTGCATCCCCCCTCCGGCATGGCCTGCCACCTGGCAGATGTATGTGTAGTCGCCGGCCTCGAGCGAAGCTATCCGCAAGGTCGCACTCTCCCCGGGCGGGATCATGTCCGTCGCGCCATTGCCCTCGATGGCGAAGTTGTGCTCAGTGGCGCCCGAGTTCGTAACCTCGAAGGTCACCGCTCCTGCGGTTGCTTCAAGGTGGGCGGGTTTGATGAACAGGTCGCCGAGCTCCACCTCGATCACGTTCTCCTGGGCCGCCGCCTGTACCGCGGAGCTCGAGGGTCCAGCGTTGTCCGAGTCGAACGCGGCCATCGAGATGACTCCTACGCCGAAAGCGATGACTACGAAAAAGCCGGCGACGGGCCATACGAGCTTCAGCCTCGTTCGATCCGAAAGTGCTCCGTCCATCGTGACTTGCCTCCTTGAAGTGAGCCGATAAGGGGTTGGTTGACGCGAGAGAAGCGCCCCGAAGGGCGCTTCCCTCGACCGCCTGGCCGTTAGGCGGTCGACTTCACCTTGCGCGCGTGGCGGAAGCCAAGGCCCGCCAGCAGTGCAAGGGCCAGTCCGGCGAACATCAGGCCGATCCCGGCGTAGAGAGTGATCTGGCCGACGGTCCACCAACCGTAGGCATTGAGCAACATGCCTCGGAGGGTCTCGCCCTTGAAGAGGGTGTCCGCCATGCCCTGAAGCTCGGCAGCCTTCTTCTCGGAGATACCTTCGGCGCGTGCGGCCGATGAGGTCTCGGCGTAGGTTGCGCCGTCGTTGACCTCGGCAAGGTGTCCACCGATGTAGCGAGAGAACGCCTCCGCCTCAGTGCCGGTGTCGACGTTCTGGCCGGCGAACTGACCGATCGCGGCCGTCTCCGCCGGAGCCATCGCAGATGCCGGCGGGAAGGTGATCTTCTGCGGCTCGAGCCTGTCGCGGACGTTGGTGAGTGCGAAGCTGCCGCCATAGATTGCTGCGGCTCCGAGCGCGATCATGACGATCGCCACGACTGCTCCGGACCAGCTGATGAGCAGGTCGCGCAGCCGGCGGTCGACGCCGTGCGCCACGTCTGCTTCCCTAACCTTGAAACCACTCGTTGCTTCTAGTGCCTGTGCCACTTTCGGCCTCCTTAGTCATGCCCTTTGTTCCTGTACTGAGCATGGCTGAGGGGGCTTCGAGCGCCCAGGGCCGGACGGCCCCTCTTGGGGGGGCCGCTAGGGGGAGCTGAGGGGGCCGGTCTCGGGGCCGCTCAAGGGGCCGGGCGTCCGAGGCTAGGAGTCGGGGTGTGGTTTGCCCGCTTTTGCTCGGGCGACGTATGAAGCCGCCTCGGCGCGGCGGGCGACCTCTAACTTCTGGAGGATCGTCGACACGTAGTTCTTGACGGTTTTGTCGGACAGGTGGATCCTCTCGGCTATCTCGCGGTTGGTGAGGCCCTCCCCCACCAGGTCGAGGATCCGTTCCTCCTGAGGGGAGAGCCGCGACAACTTCGGATCCTTCTCGTCGAACTTCGACTTGCGAAGTCGTTCGAGGACCCGCTGGGTGACGTCCGGGTCGAGGAGCGACTTGCCACTCCCCACCGTTCTTATGGCCTCGATCAAGTCGCGTCCGCGGATCTGTTTGAGCACGAATCCCGCAGCGCCGGCCATGATCGAGTTGAAGAGAGCCTCGTCGTCGGAGAACGACGTCAGCATGATGACTTGGGCGTCCGGGCGCTCATCGCGAATGGCGCGGCAGGCCTCGACGCCGGAGCCCCCCGGCATCCTGACGTCCATCACGATCACGTCTGGTTGATGGGCACTCGCCAACGACACGGCGCTCGGCCCGTTGTCGGCCTCCGCTACTACCTCGAGGTCGTCCTCTGCGTCGAGTAGAGCGCGTAGACCTTGGCGCACGATCTCGTGGTCGTCGACCAGCATCACCTTGAGGGCGTCCGCCATCGCTAACTCTTCTCCCCCGGCAGCAACAAGGTGTGAACCGAGCCCTTAGGTCCTCGGTTGGAGATCGTCAGGGTGCCGGCGATGCGCTCCGCCCGCTCCTCGATGTTGGTGAGACCATGACCCCGATCGACGGTTGCAGGATCGAAGCCGGCGCCGTCGTCCTCGATCGTCAGCACGACCGTGGCTCCTTCCCTCACAGCGCAGGCGACGGTGACCTCACTCGCTTGGGCATGGCGCGCCACGTTCGACAGGATCTCGCGAGCGATCTGGATGAAGTCGCCTCTCGAGTCGTCCGGGATCATCTCCAGTGCCTCGTCGGACAGCTGAACGGTGGCTTCGACTAGCGCATTGACCTCCAGGTCCTTGACCAACTCCTCGATCGCTCGCTTGAGTCCGCGTTCTTCGACGCTCTTTGGTTGGAGAGCGAAGATGTACGAACGGACATCGCGCACCACGTTGTCGAGCGTGTCGATCGCCTCATCCATCCGCTTTTTGGTTCCATCCGGATCCCGTTCCACCAGCGTCATCGCGCCCTGGAGGGAGAGTCCCACCGAGTAGATGGACTGGATGACACCGTCGTGCAGCTCCTTGGAGATGCGGTCTCGCTCCTCGAGGACGGCGAGCTCGTCCCCCCGGGCCTTGACCTCTTCGAGGAGGTTTGCGTTCTGGATCGCAACGCCGGCTTGGGCTGCAAGGGTCATCGCGATCCGCTCGTCGTCTTTCGTGAACTCGGGCGCGCTTTGCTTTTCCGTCAGATACAAGCGTCCGTAAACGCGATCCCGGACGATGATCGGAACCCCCAGGAACGAGTGCATCGGCGGGTGGTTCGGCGGGAACCCGTAGGAGTCGGAATGCTCGGAGATCTCAGGCATCCGCATCGGCCGGCCGCCCTCCAGGAGAACCCCGAGGAGACCCCGCCCGTGCGGGAGGTCCCCGATCTCGTCCGCCGTCTGCTGGTCGATGCCGGAATAGACGAATCGGAGAAGGAGGCCATCCTCCCCCACGACCCCAACGGCGCCGTAGCGAGCGCCGAGCACCTCCCTGGCCAGGTCGGCAATCCGCTGCAGTAGAGCATCGAGATCGAGCTCGGAGGCCAGGGCCAGACCGGCTTCGACCAACGCGGCGGCCTGCCGTTGAGCCTGGGTTTGACTCTCCATTACCTCAATCTAAGCGGGGGAAAGAGAATCCGTAACTCGATGCGCATGTTCGATGGTGTGAGCCATGGAGCGAACCAGGTCCGAACGCGTCAGCACGCCGATCACGTGACCGTCAACATCGACGACCGGGAGCCGGCGCACGCTGCGCCGGTCGATCAAGGAGGCGGCTTCCCAGACGCTCTTCTCGGGGCCGATCGAGACCACGTCTTTGGTCATCACGTCACCCACGGTGATGCCGTTCACCTCGCTCCGGGGACTCCCCTTCATCAGGAGGAATATCAGCGGACGCGGAGCGATGAAAGGAGCGCCCCGCCGCGCGGCCGGGGCGTAGGCGCGGACCAGGTCCCCCTCCGACACGACGCCGACCAACCGTCCGCCCTCTACGACCGGCGCTCCGCTGATGCGGTTCGAAACCAACCGCTTGGCGGCCAGTGGGACTCCATCGCTGGGGCGAAGCGTCACCACTAGGTGCGTCATCACGTCTCTGACTTTGAGATCATCCATCGTGTTCTCCCGTTTGGTCCTCAGAACTGCATCCCGGAACTGGACACAACCCCGGAGTTCCCCACGAGCACCGGAGGTGCGGTCAGGTCGATCTTTGTGTGCTTCAGGTGTGCGATCGCGCCGAGGACATCTCCTCGCGTGACCACTCCGAGCAGGCGGCCCTCCTCTACGACGGGGATCCGACTGATCTCGAAAAGGTGGAGCAAGCGGGCGGCCACATCGAGATCAGTGCCGGGAGGGATAGTCACCGCCGGCGTGGTCATGATGTCCTTCGCCCGGCGAGCTCCCCGCGGCAGTCCCGTTACGCCGTGCAGAGGTCGCTTGCTGTGGCGTCGCAAGGACAGGCGGACCATCGGTCCTCCTAATGCATGCGCAAGATCACGCTCGGAGATGACCCCCACGATCTGGCCGGCACGATCGACGACCGGCATCCCGGAGATATCGCGATCGGAGAGGATCTGCGCGACCTCCTCGAAGAAGGCCTCCGCCCGACAGGCGATCGCGGGAGCCGACATCACATCGCGCACCACGAGACGGGTTGTGTTCTCGTCCTTCGACGGCACCACGTCCCTGATCGAGACGATTCGGAAGTCGTCACCTTCACGGACGATGAGATGCCGCACGTGACTCTTGCACATGCGGTCCAATGCGTCCGAGTCCTGGATCGGGCCCTGCACGATGACGGGCGCAGCGTTCGTGATGTCCGCGATGAGCGTCTCGCTCGGATTCTCTCCATGAGCCACGAAAGAAGAGAGGTCCCGCTCCGTGACGATGCCGCTGAACTCCTGATTGGGATCGAGAACTCCTAGAGCTCCGATGCTGCAATCGGCCATCAGACGTGCTGCCTCTTGCACCGTTGCGCCAGACCGGATCGATATGAGCGGATGCGTGTGCACCGTGGTCGTCATGACCTTTCCTTCCTTTGTCGTTAATGAGAAGGGTGCGCCCCTGGACGGTTCATGAGTAGGGCCGAACGGCCCCTCAATGGCGGTCCCATCGCCCCTGGGTCGGGGGCGGCGCTTCCGGTGCAATGGGAATCCAAGGAGGTGGTGGCAT
>JAXDJL010000106.1:0-4625 GCA_034665685.1 Actinomycetota bacterium
CCGTAATAGATGGAGTAGTAGCCCGTGATGTGCCCGTACAGATCACCCTCCGGGTAGGTGCGGCGGTACTTGTAGTCCTCATCGTTCGTAGGTTTGCTTTCGGCAACGATCTCGCCGTTCAGAGTCACGATGTCTCCACGCTTGATGGAGTACTCGCGATAGAGAGCGCGCTTGTTGGCTCCATTTGAAGCGATGCGTTTCGCGGCGAAGATCTGGACGTAGTTGAGCTGCACGAACACGGCGAGGAAGGCGATCATGAGTCCGATCCCCACCCTTCGGATCTGGCGTTGCATCAGCGGCCCCCGATGAGTATCTCGGCAGTGTGCGCGGGCGGAGGAGCGCTTTCGGTCTCATGTGAGATGCGCGCCAAGATCGCGATGAGGATGAAGTTCGAGAGCAAGCTGGATCCCCCGTAGGACATGAACGGCAGCGTGATGCCGGTCAGCGGAAGGAGCCTCGTGACGCCTCCGAGGATGATCACCGTCTGGATCCCCAAGATCGTCGTGAGACCCGCCGCCAGAAGCTGGCCGAAGTCGTCGCGAGTGTTCATGGCGATCCTCAGCCCACGGGCGATCAACAAGAGGAAGCAGAGGAGGATCGCGGCGGTACCCATCAGCCCGAGCTCCTCTCCCAGCACGGAGAAGATGAAGTCGGTGTGGGCCGCCGGGATGATGTCCGGGCGTCCCTGACCGAAGCCGGTACCGAATAGCCCGCCGGTGGCGAGAGCGAACAAGGACTGGGCGAGTTGGTAGCCCTCGTTGTTGATGAAGCTCTCGTTGAAGACGTCCTTCCAGACCATGACCCGCAGCTGAACGTGGGAGAACGTCTCGTACCCGATGAACGACCCGATGCCGAAGAGGACCAACCCGAACCCCACGTAGATGGCGCGAGCGGTGGCTATGTAGATCATCACCAGAAAAATCGAGAAGAACAGCAGGCTCGAGCCAAGGTCCTTCTCGAAGAACATGACGGCAAGAGAGACCGCCCACATCACGAGCAGCGGGCCGAAGTGCTTGAGGTCGGGGACGTGGAACATCAGCACCTTCCGCGACGCGATGGAGAGCAACTCCTTCCGTTCGGCGAGATAGGCCGCGAAGAAAACGACGAGGCACAGCTTGGCGAGCTCTCCAGGTTGGAATGAGAAGTCACCGATACCGACCCACAACTGGGCGCCGTTGATGGGCCGCCCGATCCCCGGCGCGAGCGGCAGCAACAGGAGCCCGATGCCGGCGATCCCAAGGATGTACTTGTAACTGGCAAGGACCCTGTAATCGCGCAAGAACAGCAGCGTTCCTACGAAACAGGCGAGTCCAAGGCAGGTCCACGTCACCTGCGTGGGTCCGAATCCATCCGGATCGAGACGGAACAGCGCCGCGATGCCCAACACGTTGAGGATCGCGGCCAGAGGAAGCAGCAGGGGATCGGCATTGGCGGCGACGCGGCGCATCACGACGTGCGCGATCACGTAGCCCACAACGAGAACGACCATGAAGGGAACGGCAACGCCGAGCTTCTCGTTGTCCCGCGCCAGTGCAACCAAGGCGAGTGCCCCGCTGCCCAAGATGAACGCCAGGATGAGCAGTGACAGTTCGTTGTTCCGACGAGGTGCTGCTTGCATCTACTTGTTCCCGTCGTCCTGCTGGTTGGATCCGTTCTTCGTGCCGGACCCGCCGCCGTCGCCGGACCCGGCGTCGCGGAAGTTCTTGATCAACTCACGGAAATTGTCGATCGTCGTCTGCGCTTCCTCGAGTGAGTCCTTCTTGATCCCTTCGACGACGGACTCCCTGTACGAAGGGGGAAGGTCGGACACCTCGAGGGAGCTCACCTCGTACTCCTCTTTCAGGTTCAAGCCGGCTATCTCGTCCGGGATGCCCCGATAGATCGTTATCGCCCCAGCGTCGTTCGCTCCTATGTACCAAGAGTTCGCGAGCGCGTAGCGGGTCGCGCCGTAAGCGCCGGCTCCCAGGATCGCGAGCACGAGCAGGGTCACGAGCAACGTTCGAGCCAAGCGGCTGCGCTGGGGAGCCTTGGCGTTCTCCAGGGGCTCGTCTAGCTCCACCTCATCGGAGGATGCTCCGATCGACACCTCGCGCGGCTGCGTCTCTACTCGTTCGGGGGCCGAGGACTTCTCTCCGTCGTCCGACTCCACGTCCAGGACGATCACGGTGATGTTGTCTTCACCACCCGCCTCGAGGGCCGCTTCGATCAGGCCGGCGGCGGCGTCGTCCGCGGTCTCGGCCGCAGCCATGGTCCTCTTGATCGCCTCGTCGCCGATCATCGAGGACAGCCCATCGGAATTGATGAGAAGGCGATCGCCCTCGATCAGCTCGAACGTGAGGAGATCGACGTCGACCTCCGGGTCCACGCCGAGGGTGCGCGTGATGATGTTCCGCTGTGGGTGATGCGCGGCCTCGTCTTGACGCAGGCGGCCCTCTTTGACCATCCGCTGAACGAGGGTGTGATCCTCAGAGAGCTGGCTGAGCTCACCGCCCCGGAATAGATACGCGCGCGAGTCCCCGACGTGCGCGAGATACGCGGTCGATCCATCGATGTAGAGAAGGGTGCAGGTGGTTCCCATCCCCCGCAGACGTGAGTCCGCGGTCGCCTTCTCCCAGATGTCCTGGTTGGCGCGCTTCACGTACAGCTCGAGGTCCTCCGGAGTGCTCGGAGGATGAGAGGCGGCGGTGTCGACGATGGCCTTGATCGCGGTTTGCGATGCCACGTCTCCCGCGACGTGTCCGCCCATCCCATCGGCGACGGCGAACAGAGGACCGTCCGCCATGTACGAGTCTTCGTTGGCTCCTCGCACCAGGCCGACGTCCGTCTTCGCCGCGATGATTATCTTCACTTGCGCATCTCCAGCACGGTCTTTCCGATCTTCAGCCGGTCGCCTCTAAGGAGCTCAGTCGGGCTCGTGACGCGATTGCGATTGATGTAGGTGCCGTTGGTGGAGCCCATGTCTTCGACCATATAGAGGTCGCCCTTCGAGAAAACGCGGGCGTGGATCTGCGAAACGTAGGAATCGTCGAGGACGATGTGACATCGATCGGCGCGTCCGATGATGATCTCGTCGGTCAAGGGGAACGACTTGCCCTTCAGCTGTTCGCCGTCGATCACCACCATCTTGCGCGGCGTTTGCTTGCTGCGTCGCGATGATGCGGGGGCCGGGCGCTTGGCGCCGCGCGAGTCCGCCCGAGACGGAGCGGGTGGGCGCAGCTCGACGTAGATCCAGCGCGCTACTCGCCAAACGAAGATGTAGAGAACCGCAAGGAAGACGTATTTCAGGATGACGAGGACGATGGTCGGCACTCAGGCGCCCTTGCCGTCGCTGAAGACCAGCTCGCTCGTTCCGAACGCGAGACGATCCCCGTCCTTCAGCACATGCTCTTTCGCAAGCTTCCCGTTCACCGATGTTCCGTTCGTCGAACCCAGGTCTTCGAGCACCCACTTGTCCCCGTCGCGGCGCAGCTCAGCGTGCCTGCGGCTCACGTTCGGATCCGACAGCACGACGCCGCTCGTGGCCATGCGTCCGATGCTCACCGGATGCCGCGTTATCGAGATGCGTTCCGCAGGCTTTCCGTCGGAGTCGAGCACCAACAACTGCGGAGCGTCAGAACCGACGCCCAGCTTCTTCGCCGACGCGGCCGGCATCGCACCGCTCGCGTCGAGGTCGCCTGAGGGTTCCCTCGTCGAGACGTGTTGCACCTGATCGGGATCGGCTGCGAACGAAGCGTCGACCCGGTAGGAACCCTTGCCGAGTCCCTCCACCTCGACGAAGGTGATCTTCGGGAGCCCCATGAGGTTCCACCGGTTGTCCTTCGCCGATTCGATGACGAGCTCCGAGAACTCCTTGACCAGGCCGGCCTCCATCTGGGCGAAGCGCGAGTAGTCGTCGGGCCCCATCTGAACCTCGAACTCGTTGGGGGCGTACACCTTGTTCACCGACAGCGTTTTCCCCTCCGCCATCTCGCGAAGGATCCGCCGGCCCACCTCGATCGGCTGCAGCCCCGACCGGAAGACGCGCGTGAAAAAGCCCTCCACCAGGCCCTCTAGTCGTTGTTCGATGCCTTTCGCGACGCCCATAGGGACCGATTATGCCCGTACGGGAACATCTCACGCCCTGTTAGCTTCTGTGCCCCGGGCGAGTGGTGGAATGGCAGACACGCTGGCTTCAGGTGCCAGTGCTCGCAAGAGTGTGGGGGTTCAAATCCCCCCTCGCCCACTAAAGACGACCAACCGAGCCACCCCTTTGCGTTCTCGTCTAGTTCTGGTACCCGGACGGTGCAAATACTGGACGAGAACCCTTGTCTCCGGCGGCCTTTGTCCGCCCGGGCAGGAGAACGCGGCCCCCTCAGCGAACGTCCCTCTCACCGATACAGACGTTTCTTGGGAGGGTTCATGCGGAGGAAGCTCGGTTCGTTCGTGGCCATCGCGCTGGTGGCAGGCGCTCTCGGGAGCGCGGCGCCGGCGGTCGCGCAGGAGCCGACCGACACGGCGACCGATCTCCCGGTCCTCTCGGAAGAGACCCTGAGGGGGACGACCTCGAACGTCCCGGAGACGGGGCCCGCACCCGTGCAGAAAGTCGTTGACGGAGACATCTCGGACTGGGTCGGTGCGATCTCGCG
>JAXDJL010000107.1:0-6650 GCA_034665685.1 Actinomycetota bacterium
GTCGTCTTACCCGACGAGGTGGGACCGGTGACGAGGATCAGTCCTCGCTGTTCATCGGCGAGCGTCTTCACTACCGGAGGAAGACCGAGCGTCTCGAACGCTGGGCTCCCGGGCAGGACGCGACGACAAGCGATGCCGATCGAGCCGCGCTGCCGGAAGACGTTGATGCGGAAACGACCCAGGCCTTGTTCGGAGAAAGCGAAGTCGACCTCACCCTTCTCCTCGAACTTGCGCGCCTGCTCTTCGTCCATGAGGTCGGCAGCGGCCTGCTCGCAATCGGTAGCAGTAAGGGCGGGGAACTCGGTTACTCGGAGGTCGCCGTTCAAGCGGACGTATGGAGGGCCGCCGGCCTTCACATGAAGGTCGGACGCCTTCTCGTCCACAAGAAAGCGAAGGTACTCGTGCACGTTAGCCATCGCTGCGAACTACCTCCTATGCCCCGTGGGGCGAACCCTCTGCCCAAACCAGCCTCTAGGGGGGCATCGGCATCAAAGGCGGCCGGATTAAATGCCAATCCCTGGAGGCAGTTCAAGCCGTTTCACCACCCCCTGCTGCGGGTAGGTAAAAGGTCCAAATCACAGCGTCCGTTGAGGGACCCGTTCTTGGAGGTGCACGTTGGAAAATGGCCCGGTAAAGCCCCAGAAGATGAGCCGTTCTGAAGCAGGCCGTAAGGGTGGAAAGACGACCAAGGCCCGCTACGGCGAGGAGCATTTCGGCAAGATCGGCAAAATCGGTGGGAAGAAGGGCGGCGAGACGACCCGCGAGCGCTACGGCTCCGAGTTCTACCAGAAGATCGGGCGCCTGGGCGGCTCCAAGTAAAGACCGCTTCTTCGCCGCCCCGCAACGCCTTCGGCGCCGCTCCCTCGCCGGCTCCAAGTAAGGACCGCTTCTTCGCCGCCCCGCGGCGCCTCTCTCCCCGTTGGTCCTCTCTTTAGATAGTTCCGGCCCGCTGTAACGCCCGGTCGCGGGCAATGTCTTTATCCTGGCGGGGATGGCCCATTCCCTGTCGGCTTCCAAGGCCGTCGCGCTCGCGCTCGTTCTCCTCTTCCCCCTTCTCCTCTCCTCTGGAGAGGACGCGGGGGCGCAATCGCCTGAGGAGGACGCTCCCCTCTCGGTCCGGCTCGTGAGTCAACCGGTCTGGCACAAGCCTGGGGACACCCTTCACATCAAGCTGCGCGTCATCAATAAGGGAAACGAGCCCGTCAAAGGTTTCGGGATCAGGGTGGGCGTCTTTGAAAGGGCTCGATCTCGATCTGCCCTACATGACAGCTTCGAGGCTGAACCGGTCTCCGAGCTCTACGTGCAGACCCAGATCCACCCCCACGCGTCCCTCGAGCCCGGAGCCTCTTCGGTGGTCGAGGTGAACAATCCGATGACGGATTTCAACAATCTGCTGACGGCAGAGGACGGTGGCGTCTTCCCCGTAACGTTGGCGGTTACAGCGCTCCCTTCTGGGACCATCCTCGACTGGGTTACGACGCCTTTGATCTATTACCCGGAGCATCCCGTGGACCCGCTGGATCTGGTGACGGTGGTGCCGCTGGTCGACGAGCCCTCCCTCGGCCCCGACGGGAGCTTCCTCGTTCCCTCGGAGGGATCCATCCCGTTGCAGCAGGCGGCTTCCTCCGAGGGATGGATGCGCGGGCTGGTAGATGCTCTGCGCGCGGCCACGACGCCGCCTCCCGATCCCGAACCAACTCAGCCTCGCAAGGACAATCGCCGGGGCAAGCACAAGAAGCCCAGGAAGCCCAGGAAGGTGCCGCCCCCCATCCCCCCGCTCCATGTAGCCATCGCCCCGGACCCGCGCCTGCTCGAGGAGCTCACGGCCATGGCCGACGGGTACCGAACGAGCGAGGGGGAAGATGTTCGAGGCGCGGCGCCGGAAGCCGAGGCGGTAGCCGACACGCTACGGACGCTGCGGTCGGTGCTCGCGCAGCCGGGAGTCCAAACGTTGCTGGTCCCCTACGGATACCCCGATCTCACCACGCTCTCCCAGCTTCCGGCCGAGACCACCGAGCAGCTCCTCGAGCACCTCTCGGAGGGCAGGCTCGTGACCGAAGAACTCCTGCCCTTCGATCTCGATGGCGCGTGGCTGTTCCCACCGGACGGTCGGCTCGACACCGCTACCCTCGAACTTCTCCAGCTGGGTGAGAGGGCCCATCGCGTCGCGTCGATCTCGGCCGCGGCCGTCGCCCCCACGGCCGATCCGGATAATTCCGGCTGCCCAACGACCTCGTTGACGTTCGCCTGCCCCGCGGCGATCACGACGGATCGCGGAACCACAAAGGGATACATCGCGGACCAGGGACTGGCGGAGCGGCTCGCGATACTGGGGGTCCCCGGTTCGAACGACCGGCTAACCCTCCAGCAGTTCTTTGCCGAGACGTCGATGATCCGAGAGGAGCAGCCGGGGATCCCAGGGCGGGTCGTGCAGGCAACGATCCCCGCTCGATGGGACCCCAGCCCGGGTCTTTCGAAGCTCTTGTTCGACAATCTCAAGGACGCGCCGTGGTTGCGGACGCTGACGCCCAGTGAGGGACTGCGCGGCTTGGATCCTCTGCCCGAAAGACAGCTCGAGCCTGCGATAGCTACTGCAACGCCAGAGACGACCACCTTCTACACCGAACATCTGGCGCCCGCGAGAACCGTTATCCAGAGCTACGCCGATGTCGCCATCGAAGAAGACGCTCGCGTAAGACGTCTCCAACACAACCTGCTGGTGGCGCAGAGCTACATGAACCGCGATGCGTCTACGGCCACGAACTACGCGGATAGCTCGCGCGAGGAGGCACAGGCCGAGCTCGACAAGATAAGGATCATCGGCGTCGCCGACGTCACGCTCACCTCTTCGCGCGGCAAGTTCCAACTCGTCCTTGCGAACGGCACCGATTCGACAGTAGATATCGAGATCGAGTTCGACTCCGAACAGCTCGAGTTCGATCCGGAGCTTCTCGAGCGGCTGTCCACGACATACAGCCCCGGCAACCATCCGTTGACGATCACCGCTACTGCGCGAGCAAGCGGCAAGTTCCCGCTTACGGTGCGCGTCAACAGCCCGGGCTCGGATTATGAGATCGAGCGGAAGGACATCAACATCCGGTCGACGGCTTACAACAACATCGCACTCGGCATCACCGTCGGTGCGCTGATGTTCCTCATCTTGTTCTACCTAGTTCGGGGATTGCGACGACGAACGCGCGCGAAGGGCAGCCCAGAGGCTGATCCTGCGTGACCTCACTGAGGCGCGCAAGCGCGGTGATGTCGGTTGGCACGGTCCTCTCGCGCCTCACAGGCCTACTGAGGCTGTTCGCTATCGCTGCTGCGCTTGGAATCGCTGAGAGAGGGAGCATCGCCGACTCTTACAACCTCGCCAACACGGCCCCCAACATCATCTACGAGCTCATCTTGGGAGGCATCCTCACCTCGGTGTTCGTTCCGGTGTTCGTGGAGCTCCTCGAGAAAGAGGGCAGGGAGCGAGCGTGGCAGGTGGGAAGCGCTCTCATCAACCTCTCGCTAGTGACCCTCGCGGCGATAGCCACCCTCGGGGTCCTGGCGGCGCCGTTGCTGGCGAAGTTGTACACGCTGAACGTGGACGGGCCTCAGGTGGAAGCGCAGCGTCACGTGCTCACGGTTCTCTTGCGATTCTTCATCCCTCAGATCATCTTCTACGGACTGGCCGCGCTGACCGCAGGATTGCTCAACGCGCACAAGAGGTTCGGGGCCCCGATGTTCACGCCGATCCTTAACAACGTCGCGGTGATAGCGATCTTCCTCCTGTTCCATCAGGCATACGAGCGCGTGACACTCCAAACGATCACGAACGGACAGCTCGCGTTGATCGGGCTCGGCACGACGGCAGGCGTTGCCTTGATGGCGATCGCGCAGCTTCCCTTCCTGAGAGGCCTGGGTCGCTACCGGTTCACCTTGTCCCCGAGGCACCCATCGCTCAAGAAGCTCGCGCGGCTCGCAGTCTTCGTTATCGGGTACGTCGTGGTGAACCAGATCGGGTACCTGATCGTGCAGGTTCTAGCGGCCGGCGAGCCCGGGGGATACGCAGCGTACGTGTACGCGTTCACCTTCTTCATGCTGCCTCATGGGCTCTTCGCCGTTTCCGTGATCACGGCGCTCCTGCCGGGTATGAGTGGGCATGCCGTGAACGAGGAATGGGACGCGTTCCGTGCCCGACTTTCAACGGGCATACGGGCCACGATCTTCTTGCTACTTCCCGCCGCGGTTGGTTACTTCGTGCTGGGTGAGCCGATCGTTCGCATCCTCCTTCAGCACGGAAACACAACCGCCGAATCGACGGAGTTGGTGACGGATGTGTTGCGCTTCTTCGTACTCGGGTTGGTTCCCTTTGCCGTGTTCCAGATGCTTCTGCGTGCTTTCTACGCGATCCAAGACACGAGGACACCGTTCCTCATCAATTGTGCGGCGGTGGCGCTCAACACTCTCTTGAACCTGATCCTGTTCCCGTCCCTTGGAGTGAAGGGACTCGCGCTCGGACACGCCGCCGCATACACGTTCGGGATGTTCGCCCAAGCCCGCTATCTGGGACGTCGAGTCGGCTCACTCGACACACAGCGCGTGTTGCAGAGCGCCGCTCGGATCGCCGTGGCGGCCGGAGCGATGGGCCTCTGTGTTTGGGCCATCTTCAGCGGACTCAGCCGGCTGGTGGGAAACGTCGGATTCATCGGTGAGACCGCCCTAGTCGCCATCACGGTGGCCTTGGGGGCGGTCATCTACCTGAGCCTCGCGACGACCCTTCGGGTGGAGGAGATGGCGCTTGTGAGAGGGCTGTTCAGGCGGCGCTCGGATCGCGCTTGATCGCCCTAAAGCCTCATGGAATGGGGCATGGCGGTCGATAATGCAACGATGAGACTGAGCGACGAGCGCGGCGGGATAGTCAAGTGGCTACTGACCCTGGTGATTCTGGGGGTGGTTCTGTTCGATGCCGGCGCGATCGTCTTCAATATCTTCAGTGTCGACTCCGATGCCGACGACATCGCTATCGAGGTCTCGAAGCTGGCGGAGTTCGACGCGGTCAGCAACCAGGTCGCTCTCAAGGCCGAGGCCAAGAGGCTCGCCGAGGAGAAGGACGCGAAGCTCATCAAGTTCGCCGTGGGCACTGACGGCATCATCCGCCTCACACTGAAGCGCAAGGCAGACACCCTGGTGGTCGGACGCATAGACGCGATCAGCGACTGGGCGCGCGCCACCGGGGAAGGGACCGCCACCACGAAGTAACGAATAGCATCGACCCGTGTCAACGGAGTCATCGATGCTCGTAGAGCGCTACCTGCTCGAGGAGCAGATCGCCAGCGGAGGCATGACCTCATTGTGGCGAGCCCGAGACCAGGTGCTCGCCCGTCACGTCGCGGTCAAGATCCTCCATCAACACCTCGCCCTGGATGAGGGCTTCCGCGAACGCTTCCTGAAGGAAGCTCTGGCCGCCGCCCATCTCTCTCATCCCGGGATCGCCCAGATCTACGACACGGGCAGCGACGACTCCGATGGAGCCGAACAGCACTTCATCGTCCTCGAGTACTGCGACGGAGGGAGCGTCGAAAACCTGACCGAGGACGAGGCCCCCCTGGCTCCCGGCCGGGTGACCGCCATCGCCGCCGTGGTGTGCGACGCCCTCTCCTACGCGCATTCCAACGGGGTCGTTCATGGCGACCTGCGCCCCGCCAACATCCTGCTCACGGCCGACGGAGGGGTGAAGGTCACCGACTTCGGGATAGCCCGCGCCGCCCTCGCATCGCGCGACGTCAGTACCACCGGAACGATCCTGGGATCCGTCCGGTACCTCTCCCCCGAGCAGGTGGATGGTCGCGAGGTCGACGAACGGAGCGACCTCTACTCGCTCGGCGTGGTGGTGTACGAGCTCCTTGTCGGACGCCCGCCATTCGCGGACGCGCCCGACATCGCCTCCGCGCTCGAGAACCTTCGACAGACTCCCCCGCCGCTGCGGAGTATCCGCGGTGGGATCCCGCGTGCACTGGATGCCGCAGTCATCAAGGCTCTGTCCAGAGACCCGAACGATCGCTTTTCGTCGGCGCAGGAGATGCAAGACGCGCTGTCTCGCGCCGCTTTGCCGGAGGCTGCCGCTTCTACTCAAGTCATCCGCGTTCCGCGGCGGACATCGGAAGCGGAGCGCGCCGACACGCCCGTGGTCCATTCCGCGACCGCAACCGAGGTCCGCAGGATCCTCCCGGTGCTCGCCCTGATCGCGGTCGCCGTGCTGGTCGCGTTCCTTCTGCCCCGCTTCCTCGACGAGGACAACCGGAGCCCCGCTTCCACAGTCACGACGCAGGGGGGCTCGGGAAGCGCCGGAGCGCCGATCGCCGTTCAAGAAGTCCTGGACCTCGACCCCTACGGCGATGATGGCGAAGAGCACCGGGAGGAGGTAGGGAGCGCGATTGACGGAGACCCTGGCACCGCCTGGACCACCGAGAACTACAACGATCCTCTCGAGGCGATGGGGAAACCGGGGGTCGGGCTGCGCTTCGATCTCGGATCTCCGCAACAGGTGAGCCGGGTCGAGATCTCCTTCGGTACACCTGACGTGACGTTCGAGCTCCGCGTGGGAGACACCGATTCCACCGAGGAAAGCACCTTCGAAGTCGTCGAAACCATAGAGGGCGCGG
>JAXDJL010000108.1:0-4613 GCA_034665685.1 Actinomycetota bacterium
CCACGGCCCCGACGCTATCCTCACCAGCGATGAAAGACGTCGGGATCGTTGGGATGCCCTATTCGGGGAAGTCCACCTTGTTCACCGCTTTGACGAGGTCGGGGGGAGCGGGAGGCCGCTCGAACCAGGCCGTCGTGGACGTGCCGGATGAGAGGCTCGGAGTACTGGCCGGCATCGAATCCTCGAAGAAGGTCGTGCACGCCAAGGTGCGGTTCGTCGACGTACCCGGTGGCCTCACGGCACAGGGGATGGCGGAGTTCCGTCAGACGGACGCTCTCGCCATGGTCGTGCGCGGCTTCGGGGAAGACGCAGATCCCGCGGGAGAGCTCAACTCTCTGGAGGCCGAGATGCTCCTTGCCGATCTCGCGAGCATCGAGAGCGGTCTCGAGAAGGCGAAGAAGAAGGCGCGATCGCAGGCCGACGCCAAGATCGAGGCCGAGGTGCTGGAGGTCGCCCATTCGCATCTCGATGCGGAGCGGTTGCTGCGGGACGCGCCCCTGGACGACGAGGCGCGCAAGGTGCTGCGTGGCTACGGCCCCCTCACGCTGAAGCCGTGGATAGTCGTGGCCAACGTGGGCGAAGGCGAGCCCGTGCCGGAGGGACTCCCCGAGGGAACCATCGCCATGAGCGCCGCGCTCGAGGCCGAGGTAGCCGGGATCGATGAAGCCGAGGCGAAGGAGCTGCTGGAGGGCTTCGGCATCGAGGAGCCGGGTTTGGACAGGGTCATCGGGGCCTCCTATCGGGCGCTCGACCTCATCACCTTCCTCACCACCGGCGAGGACGAGACGCGAGCGTGGGAGGTACGCCAGGGGGCCAAGGCTCCCGAGGCCGCGGGGGTCATCCACTCGGACCTCGAGCGCGGGTTCATCCGGGCGGAGGTCGTCGGCTACGACGAGCTGGTGGAGGCGGGGTCCTGGGACAAATCCAAGGCCAAGGGCACCCTCCGGGTCGAGGGCAAGGATTACCTCGTTCATGAGGGCGACGTCATGAACATCCGCTTCGCCGTCTAAGCAGTTTGCGCAAAACGGACTTTTTGCCCGCCGCGATGGATAACCTGGGGCCGGTTGCCACGTTGTAACAAGTAGTAGTCAACGGAGTTGGGGGCACCGACGCCGCCCAACGAGCTCTGGGGGTCGTAAATGAATCTAGGTCGTCGTATCGCATCTTTGGTAGTTGCATCGAGCGCCGCGCTGGCTTTGGTAGTGGTACCGACGTCGCCGGCCGCGGCCGCCTCGATCTGGACGGAGATCGTTTCCGGAACGACGAGCGACATCACCGCCATCGAGTACCAGGCGGCCGACCGATTCTGGTTCACCACCGCGGCCGGTGAGATCTTCAAGCGGCAGGCGGGCGGCGCCTTTGCCATCACTCAAACGGCGACCGGCGTCCCCTTCAACGACATCGAGTTCCTCCCCGGCGGCACGACTGGTTTCGCGGTCGGGAACGGCGGCCAGGTCTACAGGTCCACGAACTCGGGAGACTCCTGGACGAGCGTCAACACAGGGGGAGCACCGATCCCCGTTTCCAAGAAGTCGAGCCTCGGTCAGTGCAACGGAAGCGAGCCGCTGGGTGACGTCAACGCGGTGAGGTTCGCCGGCACGGCACGGGTATGGATCTTCGCCGAGGGGGCCCAGATGGCTCGTTCTCAGAGCGCGGGAGACCTAGGTGGTGCCGGAACGTGGGAGGACGCGAACCGGGACACGCAGGGAACGCCGAGTACCTCCGACGACACCTGCAAGCTCGAGGCTGGCACGCAGGGCATCGACGATGCCTTCTTCGTTCCTACGAACCCCGACACCGGTTACATCTGCACAGCGTTCTTCGGGAAGGTCTACCTGACGGTCAACAACCTTGCGTCTCAGGCATCCGAGCGCGCCGCCGACTGCGGGAATGGGAACATCCCGGATCGGCGCATGGCCGGAGACCCCGCCAACCCAAACCGCGGATGGGCTGTGGGTCCCGGGGACGGAACCAGCTATACGAAGTACACGCAGGATGGCTGGCAAACGTCGTCGCCGTTCGCCATCGGCAATTCGTCTGCGCGGGGCTTCACCAGCCCGTTCGATGTCGACTACGCGGACGGAACCGTGCTGACGGCGGGATCCGAGGGCATGATCCTGAACTCGGACGACGGCACGACGTTCTTCTATAACGAAGCGGACGGCGCTCTCGCGAGCAACGACTGGCACGCGGTGGGTCTCGCCACCGCGGACGATGGCGCCGTCGGTGGTGCGGGCGGGAAGCTCGTGCTCACGACGACCGCGTCCAAGACCAGCGTCAAGCCTCCCGAGACGTCGCTCAAGGAAGCCCCGAAGTCCACCACCGACGACCGCACGCCCACGTTCAGGTTCTCTTCTAACGAAGCCGGCGCAACGTTCGAGTGCAAGATGGACGGGAGCCCGTTCGCGGCCTGCACTTCCCCCAAGACCTACGGCCGACTCTCCGGTGGCAAGCACAGCTTCCGCGTCCGTGCGATCGATGCCGACGGGAACGTTGATGCCACGCCCGCCCGCAAGGACTTCCGCGTCACGCCTCAGACCACGATCAGGTCCGGACCCAAGGCGCGGACGACGGATCGCACCCCCACCTTCAAGTTCCGCGCGAACGTGTTCGGCTCGACGTTCAAGTGCAAGATGGACGGCCGCGCCTACAAGAAGTGCACGTCACCCAAGGCATACGGCCGCCTCTCGTTCGGGAAGCACGTATTCAGCGTGAAGGCCATAGACAAGGGTGGCCACGCCGACCCCACGCCCGCCAAACGAGAGTTCAAGATCATCCGCTAAGCAGAACCGGCGGATTGGTTAGGTGCTCGGGTTCGTGTCGGTGCCCGGTTGGTGGTCTTCCTCTGATTTTTCCCACGCGTAGCCCTTGTCCTGCTCCACGTTGAACTCGTAATCGAAAACGAGGGAGCCTCCGTAGGCCGAGCCGTAGGCGACGAGACCGCCGACGATCACGGTCAGCAGCGTGAGGGCGATCGAGGGACCGTTCGCCGTGTACTCCTGGAATGAGTTCAGCCGCCAGAAGATGTCGACGATCACGAGAGCGGTGACCGTCAACATGACGGCCATGTGCCAGTTGGCCGTGCGCCACGCCTGGGTCCCTCGAGGCGTCGACTTGAGCCAGTCCCAGAAACCCGTGATGGCGGTGAAGACCGAAACGATGGCGCCGGCGATCAGTACGTGAGTGGCGGAGACGAAGAAGTCGTAGGACAGCGACCCCGGCCCCCCGCGCTTCGCGGCGGCGTAAGCGATCACGTCGAACGCGGCGGCCAGCACGTACGCCCCGATGGGGATGTCTGTCAGCGGCGGATGGGTTGGCTTCCCGGCCCATCCGCGGATGCCCTTGAACTTGCGGCCCTTGAGCGTGATCGCGGGCTTGATGGAGAACAGGCGTGACATGGAGAACCCTCCCTCGGTGGACTTCGTCGTCTATACCGAACTATCCCGGCGCCAAGACTAGACCAGCGCGCTCCCCCCGGACCGGCGCGGGTCGTGAGCGGCATCGACCCGTCCATCGAGCGTCACCGACGCCGCCTGCACCCCTCCGAAGTACATATGGATCTCCTCGTAGGGCCGGTGGATGAAGCCCTCGATCTGTTCTCCGGGCAATCCCGGCTCGAAGCAGAGGCGCACGCCTTCGGGACGGTGATCGAGGTGCATGCGCGGAGCGGCAACGGCGTCTTGCAACGACTCACCGTCCAGAGCCAGCCGGATGATCGTCTGCCCGATCGCTCCCACGATGCGATCCGCGCCGGGGGAGCCCAACGCGACGACGCGGTTCGGGCCGGTCGCGATCGTCGGCGCCATGTTCGAGTGGCACCGCGACCCCGGACGCAAACTGTGTAACCCGAGCGGGTTCAACTCCTCCTCTCCCAAGGTGTTGTTGAGCAACATGCCGTGCACCGCGAGCCCGGCGCCGTAGCCGTTCGACTCGGTCAATGAGCACGCGTACCCGTCGGCATCCGCGCTGGAGGTGTGCGTCGTGGCGGAAGACCGCGTTGAACGAGAGTGGACCCCCTTGATCGCGGCGTCGAGTCCGGCCGCGATCGTGTCGGGATCCTTGTAATGCTCCTGCCGGTGACCCAGTGCCTCTCTCTGCGCCTCGATGATCGCGCGCAAGCGGTCGACCGGATCGTCGAGTTGCGCTTCTTCGAGCAGGGCCAGCATGTGCACGAGCACGGCGCCGCCGACCGCGGGCGGCGGATTCGACTGGATGCGCCAGCCGAACGACTCGGTCGTGATCGGCTCGCGCACCTCGGCCTCGTAACGCGCCAGGTCGGCGACGCGCATGAACCCACCGGTCGCAAGGATCAGAGCCTCGATCTCCTGAGCGAGGTCGCCTTCGTAGAAAACGCCGGGCCCCTCCTCTGCGACCATCGTGAGCGCTTCGGCGAGCTCGGCCTGCACCAGGGTCTCTCCCTCCGTGAGCGGGGTGCCTTTCGGACCGAAGATCTTGGCCGCCTCCTCGAAGCGCGACCAGATCGGCTCCCACGTCACGGAGAGGTAATAGGCAGAGGTGCGAGGGAAGGGGAAACCATCTCGGGCGGCCGCGATCGCGGGGGCCAGGATCGCCGGCCACTCGATCCGTCCGTGGCGCTCCCACGCCTTGTGGAC
>JAXDJL010000109.1:0-2530 GCA_034665685.1 Actinomycetota bacterium
CAACCTGTGCGGCGATGTCCGACGATCGGATGCAGCCGGCAAGCCGGTCGGTCAAGGTCCTCATGACCTGGAACTCGAATTCCGCCTGCTGCTCGCCGGTGTAGATGCCGGGAACGCTAACGGCGGCCTCGAATACGGCCACGTGAAGCCGGTAGTTCCGGTTCCGCCTGAGCTCCAGCTCAAGCCGGTGGACGGCCTCTTGGCCATCGAGGAGGGGACGAACGGCCTCTGCCGGTTGCAGCTCCTGTGTAGGCACGTCTCTCGCTCCCCCTATCCGGATCTTCCTTATTCATTGGTTTTCGGCACCTGAGCGGCAAACCTGAACGGGGCGCGAAAGCCCCCTCAGGAAGGGGGCCGGGATTCAGCGCAGAGAGCGGATGGTCGCCAGCAGGCGCCAGAAGGTATGGAGACGAACGGCCCCCCGAGCGCTGCCGGAGACGGGCCGGAGAGAGAGGGCCGCCGCGGCGGAATTGTCGGAGACTTCCTCACAGGACGTCAGGCTCTCGCCGTTCTGGCAGATGTCGGAGCCGTCCCCGCCGTCGAGGCTGTCGGAGCCGAGCGCCCCATCGAGGATGTCGTCTCCACCCAGCCCGACGAGGTGATCGTTCCCCCCGTAACCAATGAAATAGTTCGGCTCGTCGTTGCCGATGAAAGTGTCCGCGTGGCTGGAGCCGATCGCGTTCTCGAAGGTACCGATCGTGTCGAAGCCCTGCCCTCTCGCTGCTCCGCCGTCGAAGTTCATGCTCACCGGGTAGCCCGAGTAGAAGTAATCGATGTAGTCCACGCCCTCCTGCCCGTACAAGAAATCGTTGCCCTTCTCGCCGCCCACGAAATCGGGGCCGGGATTGGCGTAGATCGTGTCGTCTCCGTCGAAACCGAAGAGGAAGTTGTGTCCGTTGTCGCCGAGGATGGTGTCGTCCAGCGGCGAGCCGCTGACTCCCTCCACGTTCTTCAGGACGTCGAGACCTTGACCTCGGGAATGGCCCTCGACGAGGTCCACCGTTACGGGGTGCCCCGAGGAAGAGAAGTCGACGACGTCCGACCCGATCCCCCCGTCCATCTCATCCGCTCCCGAGCCTCCGCGGAGCACGTCCCCCGCGCCGCCGCCCAGCAGCTCGTCATTGCCACCGAGACCGGTGAGGACGTCGTAGTCGGCGCCGCCGGTCAACTGGTCGTCGTTCGGAGAACCTTCGAGCAGCTCGATGCTCGTCAGCTCGTCGTTGCCCTGACCGACCGCACTCTCCGTACGCAGGTTCGCTCTGATGCGGTGGTTCGACGACTTGAACGAAACGGCGTCGCGCCCGATCCCACCGGAGATCTTGTCGTCCCCCGGATTGCCCATGATCGTGTCGCTTCCGCGGCCGCCACAGATGAGGTCGCCTCCGCCGAGACCGTCGATCTTGTCGTCTCCCTTCCCGGTGACGATCACGTCGTGGCCGGGCGTGCCCTTCACGGTGGGGTCGCTGCGTCGCAGGATGGTGGCGGGCTCTCCGAAGCAGGAGGGCCTCACGGCCGCGTCGCTGGGCTCACCCGGAAGAAGGAGCGCGCAGGCCGCCGCGATGAGCAGAGCCATGAGGCTCCTCAACGCGTAACGCTTGGCGTGGGCCATCGTGCCTCCGAGTGGGTCGAGAGCTCTGAGGGGTGCCCAGAGGGGAAAGGCCATTGTCACCGCTGCCCAAACGGCATGCAAGGAACCCGAGGGGGCCGACTTGCCGATAGGGGGCACCTTAGATAAGCTTTAGCACTCACAGACCCAGAGTGCTAATGGTCCCGAACCACACCCAGGAGGTAATCGATGGCAAAGATGCTGAGCTTCGACGAAGAAGCCCGCCGGGCGCTCGAGCGAGGGATGAACCAGCTCGCCGACACCGTCAAGGTAACGCTCGGCCCCAAGGGCCGGAACGTCGTGCTCGAGAAGAAGTGGGGCGCACCCACGATCACGAACGACGGCGTATCGATCGCCAAGGAGATCGAGCTCGAAGACCCGTACGAGAAGATCGGCGCCGAGCTCGTCAAAGAGGTAGCGAAGAAGACGGACGACGTCGCCGGTGACGGCACGACGACCGCGACGGTCCTGGCACAGGCTCTCATCCGCGAAGGACTCCGCAACGTTGCCGCCGGCGCCAACCCGATCGCGCTGAAGCGCGGTATCGAGAAGGGCGTGGCCGCAGTCGTCGAGGCGATCCTCGCTTCGGCCCGCGAGGTCGACAGCCGCGAGCAGATCGCTCAGGTTGCATCCATCTCCGCGAACAACGACGCAGAGATCGGCGAGACGATCGCCGAAGCGATGGACAAGGTCGGCAAGGACGGCGTCATCACGGTCGAGGAGTCGAACACGTTCGGCCTCGAGCTCGAGCTCGTCGAAGGTATGCGCTTCGACAAGGGCTACATCTCGCCTTACTTCGTCACCGACCCCGAGCGCATGGAAGTCACGCTCGAGGACCCGTACATCCTCATCGCGAACCAGAAGATCGCTGCGGTGAAGGACCTCCTTCCGATCCTCGAGAAGGTCATGCAGGCCGGCAAGCCG
>JAXDJL010000110.1:0-3263 GCA_034665685.1 Actinomycetota bacterium
AAGGTTCCGTCGCCGCGCTGGTGGGTCCTACTGCCGTCGGCAAGACCGAGGTGTCGATAGAGGTCGCCGACCGCTTGGGAGCCGAGATCGTGTCCCTCGACTCCATGCAGGTGTACGTCGGAATGGATGTCGGCACCGCCAAGCCGGGGACGGAGGTGCTTCGCCGGGTGCCGCATCACCTGATCGATCGGTTCCCGCCGACACACGACCTGGCGGTCGCTGAGTTCCAGACACTCGCTCGGGAGGCCATCGCCGACATCGTCGCGCGCGACCGGCTCCCGTTGCTCGTCGGTGGGTCCGGGCTCTACTTCCGCGCGGTGGTGGACGACCTCGAGTTCCCGCCGAGGGACGAGGCGGTACGGACGGATCTCGAGAGTGAAGCGGAGGCCATCGGTGCCGAGGCCCTGCACGTTCGATTGACCGAGATCGATCCCCTGGCGGCGAGTCGCATCGCACCGGCCAACGCGCGCCGCACCATCCGCGCGCTCGAGGTGATCGCGCTTACCAACAGACCGTTCTCGGAGAACGACGCCTGGGACCGTTACGAGAGCCGCTACCGGCTGCGGGTGGCCGGGCTGCGACGCGACAGATCCGAACTGCGTTCTCGTATCGCGGCCCGGGTCCAGGAGATGCTGGACGCGGGTCTTCAAGAGGAGGCCGAGCGGATCGTGGCGAGCGGGATGGGCCGGACGGCGCGCCAGGCACTCGGATACAGGCAGGTTCTCGATGCCGAGCCGGGCACCACGGCCCCCGAGCTCGCGGAGTCCATCACGAAGGCGACAAGCCGTTTCGCTCGGCGGCAGGAATCGTGGTTCAAGAGCGATCCCCGAGTCACCTGGTTCGAGGCAGACGATCCCAACCTGACATCGCTGCTGATCGCCCACCTAACCCCAGGATCTTCGTAAGGATCGGACCCCTCCGTCGGACCTGGGCGTCCAGAGATTGCCTTCCCCAGGCGGTACCGTAGATACATGCGTTTCGCGAAATATCAGGGCGTAGGGAACGACTTCGTCATGCTGGCCGATCCCGAGGATCGGCTGCCTCTGACGCCCGAGCTGGTGCGCGCTCTCTGTGACCGGCGTTTCGGGATCGGTGGAGACGGAGTCATCCGCGTCGCCCCCGGAGTGGACGGCGCCGATTTCTTCATGGACTACGTGAACTCGGATGGTTCGGTGGGGGAGATGTGCGGCAACGGGATCCGGTGCCTCGCGATCTTCGCCCGGGTCGAGGGGCTCACGGACGCGGACGAGCTCAAGGTGCAGACCCGGGCCGGCCTCAAGGTCGTAACCGTCGTGGGGGAGAACCGCGTGCGCGTGGACATGGGCCCTCCCGTCTTCGATCCGCCCTCGATCCCGGTGGACTGGCCCGGAGAGGACGCCTTGCACGCGAAGCTCGACCTCGAGGACGAGATGATCGAGGCCGCCTGTCTCTCGATGGGTAATCCGCACGCCGTCCTCTTCGTCGATGATCCCGATTCGGAGCCGGTCACCACCCTCGGCCCCATCCTCGAGAAGCACCACGCGTTCCCCAACGGAGCGAACGTCGAGTTCATGAAGGTCGAGGCTCCGGACCGCATAAAGATGCGCGTGTGGGAGCGCGGCTCGGGCGAGACGCTGGCTTGCGGGACGGGCGCGTGCGCGGTCGCCGTCGCGGGCAGGCTCCTCGGCGGCACGGATGCCAAGGTCACCGTCGCGCTTCCGGGGGGAGAGCTCGACATCGAGTGGGCCGGCTCCCTTACGGAGTCGTCCCCCGTCTTCATGACCGGACCGGTGGTTCGCTCGTTCGACGGCGATGTGGATCTGGAGCAGTATCGGTGAGGACGGCTCGCCGGATCGACAAGCTCCCGCCTTACCTTTTTGCCGAGATCGACCGCAAGGTCGCGCAAGCGAAAGCGCGTGGAGCGGACATCATCTCGTTCGGCGTCGGGGATCCAGACCTCCCGACCCCACCGCACGTCGTCGAAGAACTGGCTAAGGCGGTGCACGACCCTGCCACCCATCGGTACCCCTCTTACACGGGGTTGCCCGAGTTCCGCGAGTCGATCGCGTCCTGGTACGGCTCGCGCTTCGGAGTGAAGCTCGACGCCGACGCCGAGGTGCAGCCTCTCGTCGGGTCGAAGGAGGGCATCTTCCACCTCCCGGTCGCGTTCATCGACCCGGGGGACGTCGCGCTGATCCCGGACCCCGGCTACCCGGTCTACGAGACGGGGACGATCCTCGCCGGAGGAGACGCGGTGCTCCTCCCTCTCTTGGAGCAGAACGACTTCAAGCCCGATCTCGGATCGATCCCTGCGGACCAACTCGCGCGGGCGAAGGTGCTGTGGCTCAACTACCCGTCGAATCCGACCGCAGCGACGGTCGACCTGGATTTCTTCACGGAGGCCGTCGAGTTCTGTCGTCGCAACGATCTACTGCTCGCGCATGACGCGGCCTACACCGAGATCACGTTCGACGGATACGTCGCGCCGAGCGTCCTCGAGGTCCCGGGCGCAATGGAGTGTGCGGTCGAGTTCCACTCGCTCTCCAAGACCTACAACATGACCGGCTGGCGGATCGGTTGGGTGGGGGGTGCCCCGGAGGCGATCGAGGCGATCAAGCGACTCAAGACGAACATCGACTCGGGCGTCTTCGATGCGGTGCAGCGCGCAGGTATCGCTGCGATCGAGGGTCCGCAGGATTACCTGCACGAATGCATCGACCGTTACCGCCATCGTCGCGATCTCCTGTGCGACGGGCTCAAGTCGATGGGTGTCGTCGTCGAACCACCGCGTGGCTCCATCTACGTGTGGGCCCCCGTGCCGGAGGGACACACATCCGAGAGCTATACGACGTTCCTCCTCGATGAGGCAGACATCGTGGTCGCGCCGGGCACAGGCTACGGCCCGTCGGGCGAGGGGTTCGTGCGCTTCTCTCTCACGATCTCGGATGACCGACTCGAAGAGGGCGTGGAGCGTCTTCGGAAGGTGGCGGGCTGACGCCTCAGCATCCGAGCAGGCGCTCGCGCCGCCACGAGGGGCATCTAACCCGCCCCGAGACCGAAAAGGCCATCCTGGTCGGCGGGGTGTTCGGACGCGGATCGCTCGCCGACGCCGAGTGGTCCCTCGAGGAGCTGACGGCGCTCGCCGACACCGCGGGTGCCGATGCGCTCGAGACGGTGGTGCAGCAGCGCGACTCGCCAGATCCCGCCACCTACATCGGCCGCGGCAAGGTGAAGGAGATCGTGAGCCTCGCGACCGCTCTCGACGCGGACATGCTGATCTTCGA
>JAXDJL010000111.1:0-6303 GCA_034665685.1 Actinomycetota bacterium
ACACCAACTATCCGGTGCTCGCATGGTTCCGCTCACCTCATCCCTTGAGGTCCTGGGTTCTCAGCCTCCTCGCCGTGATGGACTCCGCCGCGCTCTATTCGTCGGTATCGCCTAGTGATGCCCCGATCGAAGCGCGGCTCGCGATACGGATGGGCTTCACCTGTTTGCGCAACGTCGCGGAGGTGCTGCGCGTCCCATACGACCCCGACCCCTTCCCAGACGACCCGATCGAGTTGACGTTCGAGGAGTTCCACGGTGGCGTGCATCGGTTGGAAAGCGTCGGTTTCCCGATGGAGAGGACGCCCGAAGAGGCGTGGACGCACTTCAAGGGTTGGCGCATCAACTACGAGCAAGTCGCCTACGCGCTCGCCGATCTCGTCATTGCGCCGCCCGGCCCCTGGTCGGGCACGAGAAGTCATCTCCCCGGCATGGCGTTCGTCCCGGAACGGCCGGTCGATCGCAAGCCCGGCGACATGAAAACGGCCGAGCGCCCGAAGGCCCAACGCTTCGGATGGCATGCGTAGTTCGATCACAGAACCCGTACGCTTCTTCGCATGGCTCTAGATCGATCGGCAGCTCTCCAACGCATCCTTGCGGAGGGCGACGAATGGCAGTCGTGGCGGGCTCTGAAGCTCGGCGGTGACGAGGTCGGCGATCCGCCACCCATCTCGTGGCAGACGGATGAGGGAGCGTTCATAGGCGCGGCGGGCTCGCCATCCCCGGGATCGACTGGGGAGGCGCTCTGTCATCTCACGGTCATCGGTCTAAGAGATTCGGGGCCTGCTGCGATAGCGGCCGACTGGCTCGAATCGGCGCGCACACCGGCGCAGGCCTGGCTCGACTCTCCCCAGGATGTTCCGGGGGACCTCGACGATCCGGCCGGCGCGC
The DNA here is from genome assembly GCA_034665685.1 of Actinomycetota bacterium. Lineage (GTDB taxonomy): Bacteria > Actinomycetota > CADDZG01 > CADDZG01 > WHSQ01 > JAUJNU01. The sequence continues at coordinate 889 of JAXDJL010000111.1, forward strand.
GGGTGTGGGCCACCGCGGGTGCTGCGTGCGGGTTACTGGTCGCCGGCCGCGACCCCGGCCCCCGATCGATATCGCTGCTCAGGGGCGAGGCAACCAACGATGGTCATTTCACCGGCGGCGCGTATCCGACCTTCGCGGCGGCCGGGATCTTCTGGACAACGGATGGACCGAAGTCAGAGATGGCCGAGTGGGCGCTGCGCTGGGCGCGCGAGCACGTCGACGACCACGGGGACGCGTGGGAGCGTGCCACCGGGCTCACGTTCTGGGGCGCGGCCGGGGTCCCGGCGGAACATCCCAGCGTCGACCTCTTCGTCGAGAAACTGCAGGAAGACCCCCCGGCGGAGGGGTGGCCGGACGACCTCGGTCTCACGCTGCGGACACTCGAGCTGTTCGCTTTCTTCGGCGCGTAAGGGGACGCTGATCTGATGTCTTGGTCCGTCGACCTGCCCCTCCGCGGGCCGGGCAAGGAACCGATCGATCTGGAGCGCACCTTCCTGTCCCACGGCGTTGCGTCGCTGCCACCGATGAAGGTGGGGCAGCGCGGCGAGAAGTTCGAGGCGACGCTTGCGCTTACCGGCGCGCGTCCCCGGACCGTCGAGGTGGTGCGAGCCGGCCGCGCCGCGCGCGTCTCCGTCTCGGGCCGCGCTCCGGGTACTCGCACCGCCGACGAGCTTGTGGCGAAGGTCGGGCACGTGCTCAGGTTCGACGAAGACCTCAGCGACTTCTACGCGCTTGCGTCGGACGATCCCGATCTCGCGTGGGTGACCTTGGGGGCCGGCCGGATGGTCCGCAGCGCGACCGTCTTCGAGGAGGTCGTGAAGACGATCTGCACAACGAATTGTGCGTGGTCGGCGACCGTTCGGATGGTGACCGCCCTCGTCCAACATCTGGGGGAGCCGGCCGCGGGAGTGTCTTCCACCGATTGGGAGGGACACGCATTCCCGTCACCAGAGGCGATCGCGGGTGCCGGCGAGAAGTTCTTCAAAGAAGTGGTGCGCGCTGGTTACCGCGGCCCTTACCTCATCGCGCTAGCTCGATCCGTGCGCGACGGAGAGCTCGATCTCGAGGTCCTCGGCAGAGCGACGCCCGACGAGATTTCGGACGAAGAGGTCGAGCAGACGCTGCTCGCACTGCCGGGAGTCGGGCCCTACGCGGCGGCGCACGTGATGATGATGCTCGGCCGTTATTCGCGACTGATACTCGATTCCTGGACGCGCCCCACATACGCGCGCATCGTCGGAAAACGCAGCGTCGCCGACGCGACTATCGCGCGGCGATTCCGCCGCTTCGGCCCGTACGCGGGCCTGGCGTTCTGGTTGTTCCTTACCCGTACCTGGATCGAGGAAGAGGCCGCCCCCTAAGAACCCATCGTGGGAGCGGATCCCTGCGACACTGTCGATACCAGACCGAACGGGAGGCCGTCGTGGATCGATCTTTGACCGAGACAGGAAGCACGCGGTGGGGTGAGGCGGCTTTGATCCTCGGCGGGATCCTCATGGCGTTGGGCTCGGTGCTTTCGTTCGTCGCCGTGAAGCTCGACCTCACCGGCGAAGGTGGAGGTATCCAGAGCACCACGATCAAGGGTCTCGACACGGACGACGGGAAGTTCTTCTTGGCGTTCGGCGTGGTCTTGGTGTTGGCGGCGACAGTTCTCTGGGTCATGAAGAGCCGCGGCTGGCGCGTCGTCCTTGCGTCGGTGACCATCCTGATATCTGTATTCATGGTTTACGTGGGCTTCTCGAACATCACGGGTCTTCCGGACGATGCGATCCAAGGGCTCGCGGACCAAGCCGCTTCCGGCGTGGACAGAGAACAGGTGGTCGCGCAGTTGGAAGAGATCGTGAACGCGGATCCCGGGGCCGGGCTGTACGTGGGAACGGCCGGCGCCGTGCTCGGGCTCGTGGGCGGGATCCTGTCGCTGCGTCCCGGCCCCCGTCCCGAGGCCCCCTCTCAGTTGCCGCCCGGATGGACGCCTCCCGATCAAGGCGGGAAGGAGACCCCGACGGAGCCGCGCGGTGAAGCAGAGGTCCCGATGGAACCGTGGCGGAGAAGCGAGCCCGTGTCTCCGGAGAGAGAGATCTAGGCCGGCTGTAGAGCGGACCGCAGGGCGTCCAGGCGGCCGGGCACCACCTTGTAGAAGACCCAGGTGCCCCGCTTCTCGCGCTCCAGGAGTCCCGCTTGATTCAGCACCTTGAGATGATGGCTCACGGTCGGTTGGCTGAGACCCAGGGGGGAGACCAGGTCGCAGACGCAGCATTCCGCTCCCGGCTGGGCCGCCACGAGACTCAGTAGCTGCAGCCGGGCGGGATCGGACAGCACCTTGAAGGCGTCCGCCAGGGTGGTAGCGTCCTCCCGGTTCATCGCCCCTCCCAGGACGGGGGCGCAGCAGTCGATGGTGATCTCCGCGATCTTCTTCATATGACTATATTGACAGCCATCGATATCCTATGCAACCCTTATATCGACAGTCATCGATATAGGAGGTTCTCATGCGGCCCCGAGTCCAGCTGGCCCTCAACGTCTCTGATGTGGACAGCGCGGTGGAGTTCTACTCGAAGCTCTTCAAGACCGAGCCCGCCAAGAGGCGTCCCGGTTACGCGAACTTCGCGATCGACGAGCCGGCGCTGAAGCTGGTGCTGATCGAGAACGGCGGTGCGGGGGGCAGCCTCAACCATCTGGGCGTCGAGGTCGGTTCCACCGAGGAGGTCGCGCACGCGTCCCAGCGTCTTGCCGGAGAGGGCCTGTCTACCCGCGAGCAGAACGAGACGGATTGCTGCTTCGCGGTGCAGGACAAGGTGTGGGTGAAGGACCCCGACGGCGCCCCCTGGGAGGTCTACACCGTGCTCAAGGATTCGCCGGTCGACGCGACCTGTTGCGGAAGCTCGGCAGAAGCGAGCTGCTGCTAAGCGCTCTCGCTTCGTGGGTCGGTTTCGCTCGCGATGACGCGACCGGGCCCGACCTTTTCGACGATCAAGTAGGCGCCGCGGTCGTCCAGCACGCGCTCCGCTTCGGGGACGACGTGACCGCTCAGAACCATGAATTGGGCGGGGTGCTTGCGGATCGCCTCGTAGTCCGCCGGGAGGATCTTGAGTGTCTCCGTGCACTCCTTGTCCCCGCATTCGCAGACGTAATCCGTGGGGTCCGATGCCGGAGCCTCGGATCCCTTCACGGTTTCTTCGATCCGCTCGTTCATCTCGCGGAACAGGGTTTCGTTCTTCGCGATCCGGGAGACGCGTTCCGGATCCTCCGCTTTCGCGGCCACGAGGGGAGACGCGCAAACGGGGCAGGTAAGCGTGTCGCTGGCTCCCACATAAACCGTGCGCTGACAGCCCGGACAGAAGCTGGAGACGATGCCCATACGGAAGGCTAGCTTTTCGTTTCTGTGGTTTCGGGGTGCTCCGTACGATCGACCTCCGCGAAGCTCGCGCGGAGGGTATCGAGCTCGGCCTCGTTGCCCGGGAACGTGACGGCGAGACCCTTGATCGAACCGTCGGCTCCCGAAACGCCGCGGTCCGAGAGGTAGCGAGCGACTCGCTCGACGAGCCGATCGGTGAAAATCTGTGCTCCCTCCGGGCCTGTTTCGGGCAGCACCACGGCCAGCCGGTGTTGAGTGGCGGAGTGTGCGTGCGTCGCGCGATCGACGGTCCGGAGGCCGTCCTTCAGCATGTGACCGAGGTCACGGAGGAGCGTTTTGCGTTTGCGGCGGTCGACCGCGTCGATCGTCTGGGCGGGGATATCGACAACGGCGATCGAGAAGATCGTCTGATAGCGCTGGGAACGCGACTTCTCCAGATCGGTGTCCTGTAGGAAGAAGCGCGCGTTGAAGAGACCCGTTGCGTCGTCGATCTGGTCGTACACCTCGAGCTTCTCGAGGGCGCCTTCGAGCTGCTCGTTGGCCCAGCCACCGATAGCCCCGAACGCAAGGAAGGCGACGGAGCGGGAAGCTATGAGGCCGGTGATGCGCCCGGCTCCCACGGCCTCGATGTCGTCATACCTGAGGCCGAGATATCCCGCGATGGCGATCGCCGCGGCGATCAGTCCGCCCTTTAGACCGAAGAACATGAAGGAGACGAATATCCCGATGAAGAACAGCGTTGCGACGACCTCTGGGGTATCGACCCGGCGTAGGTACATCACGCCTGCGATGACCAGCAATACAGCCAAACCTGCCAGGATCAACAAACGGCGCGCTCGTGGATAGTCGATACTAGAGAGCATGTCGCCCATACTACGTTCTCGGGTTGCCCTGGTAGCGATGCTCGGAGCTTTCTTGATCCCTATCGGCAGCTCGTCTCTGCGAGGCCTCACGCATGTGCTGACGTGTGAGGAGGAAGCCAAGGCTCCCTTCACCGTGGTCTTCGAAGAGGGTCAGGCCCCGACGTTCTTGTCGGCGACGGGCCGGATCACCGCGGACGAACCGACGAGCACCCGGATCTGCGGCGATTTGACCCTGAACCTCAGCGTGGCAGAGGCGTCTCCGGGCACGGTGGCCGTCCACGTGCCGATCACGAACAACGGCGAGTTCGAGTGGCGGGGAACCGTGGCTCTGCGGGCCGGAGACACCACCGTTCCGATCGACATCGGTTCGATCAAGCCGGGAGTGACCGAGAAGGAGATCGTCGAGGTGAAGCTCAGCCCAGGCACTACCCAACTGGACGGCTCCCTCTTGATAGGCCCCTAACCTATTAGTGCTCCAGCCACTCGTATCGCAGGATCGACATGCAGATGACGTCCCGGTAAGCGCCGTCCGTCCAGAGATGCTCGCGTAACCTGCCCTCCTCGACGAAGCCGCACTTCACGTACGACTTGAAGGCCCGTTCGTTCGTCTCAGTGACCTGCAGGTACACGCGATGGAAGTTCCGATACTTGAACGCGTAGTCGAGGATGAGCTCCACGGCCTCGCTCCCGTAGCCCTTGCCGAGATAATCGTGATCGCCGATGGAGATCCCCAGCTCGCAGCTGCGTGACGTCTGGTTGAAGTGGAACAAGGCAATGCTACCGACGACCTTCTTGTCGGCCTCGATCGCGAAGCCGATCCCCTCGTCCGTCTTCTTCATCAGCTCCGTCATGTGCGCCTGCCACGCGTCGAAGGATTGAGGCACGGGCGGGTCGTCGTCCCCAAGCAGGAGGATCTCGAGGTCGTTCCGGTACTTGTAAAGAATCGGCAGATCCTCCGACTGGATGGGCCTGAGGATCACCTTCTTACCTGTCAGCATGCTCCCCCCGATCTGCCGACGGACTCCGTCGACGCTCTAACTCTATGGATGATCATTGCCCCCTCGGGTGAGACCGTACCCGCCCCTTCTCGGTGACGAACGCTTCGCAGTGGGCGGTCTCATCGTTCTCGTTCGCCTCGCAGGTGTCGTCATCGCGACCACCATCGAGATCGTCTGCGTTCCCGTCGCCGACGTTGCG
>JAXDJL010000112.1:0-11744 GCA_034665685.1 Actinomycetota bacterium
GCACGACGACAACGGTTAGTCCGGCTGGTGTGTCTACGGCGATGCCGATGTCGTAGCGATCGTGGAAGACGATCTCTCCCGCCTCTTCATCCAGTGACGCGTTGAGCGCCTCGTACTCCTTCAAGCCTGCGACGACGGCCTTCACGATGAACGGCATGAAGGTGAGACGAGGCGATTCGGGAGCGCGTTCGTTGGCCAGCGCGCGCGTCGCCTCCAGCTCCGTCACGTCGCACTCTTCAACGTGCGTGACGGGAGGGACGATTCGGTGGGCTTCGGTCATGCGTTCGGCGATCTTGCGTCGCACGCCGCGCAACGCTTCGCGGCGACCGCCCGATCGCGATGGCGTCTGATCGCGATTACGTCCGTTCGCGGCGTAGAGCTCCACGTCCTCGCGCAGGACCCGGCCCCCGGGGCCACTGCCCCTGATGCTTCCCAGCTCCACGCCCAAGGAGCGGGCGAGCTTCCGCACCGGCGGCATCGCCTTGACTCGAACCTCCATCGCGATGTCGGGTTGCGGCATCGGAGCGATGGGCCGAATCGGCGGGGGCGGCGGTGCTACGGCACGAGGGCCTGCGCTTGCGGCGGCCGGAGCGGCGGTCTCCTCACCGGGTGCCGAGACCGTCACGAGAACCGAGCCGACGGGCACCACCTCGCCCTCGGGTACGTGGATGCGGGTGACGCGTCCTGCGAACGGAGAGGGGATCTCGGCCGTTGCCTTGTCCGTGATGACCTCCACGAGAGGGGCGTCCTCCTCGATCTCGTCGCCCTCCTTCACGAGCCAGCGATCGATCTCGGCCTCGGTAACGCCCTCGCCGAGGTCCGGCAGCTTGAACTCGGGCATCAGAAGTCGAGAACCTTCTTCGCCCCGGTCACGATCCGATCGACCGAGGGCAAGTAGTCGTCCTCGTTGGCGAACTGCGGGAAGGGCACGTCGAACCCAGTCACGCGTCCGACTGGAGCCTCGAGGTCCAGCATCACTCGCTCGTGGATGAGGCTCGATATCTCGGCGCCGAGTCCTGCGTTCCGCGGAGCTTCGTGAACCACCACAGCGCGCCCACAACGTGAGGCCGCCGCGGTTATCGCGTCGACGTCCAGCGGATAGAGCGACCTCAGGTCCAAGACGAGGGCCTTCATGCCCAGTTCTTGTTCGAGTCGGTCCGCGGCCTGGAGGGAAAGGGGCACGGTTGCTCCGTAAGTGATGATCGCAAGGTCAGCGCCCTCGCGCGCGACCCTGGCCTTGGACAGGATCTCGGTGATGCGTTCGGGGCGCGTCCCGTTGCCGAGTTGGAACGGCGGATCCTCCGGCACCTCCTCGCGTCCGGCCCGATAGATCCGCTTCGGCTCCATGAAGATCACGGGGTCCGGGTCGTGGATCGCGGCAAGCAACATGTCGCGCGCGTCGACCGGGGTAGAGGGACATACGACCTTCAATCCGGGCACGTGTGCGAAAAGGGCTTCGGGTGAGTCCGAATGGAGTTCGGGAGCACGCACGCCACCGCCATACGGGATGCGGATCACTATCGAAGCCGGAACCTCACCCTTCGTCCGCCACGCGTACCGAGCCGCCTGCACCACGATCTGCTCGAACCCCGGATAGACGAAAACGTCGAACTGGATCTCTACGACCGGCAGCATCCCGTAAACGGCCATCCCGATCGCGGCCCCCACGATGCCCGCTTCGGCGAGAGGCGTATCCACGATCCGCTCGTCACCGAACGCGTCGAGCAAGCCTGCCGTGACTCGGAACACACCCCCGGTCTTGGCGACGTCCTCTCCGAGCACCACGACACGGTCGTCCGCCTCCATCGCCTGGAACAGCGCGAGGTTGAGACCCTCGACCATCGTCATGGTCGTCACCGGGTCTTCCCCTCCTCGCCGGCGCCCGCGCTGGTTGGTGGACCAAGCGGCTTCACCTCGGGGGCGCGCGAAACCGAACGGAGCTCCTCGAGGCCTTCGTCGAACGTCCACGGACGACCGGCGGCGTAAACGCCTTCGAAGAGGATGCTCTGGTCAGGTTGAGCCATCGCCTCCATCTCGGTCACCGCTTCGGCGACCGTTGCCTTCGCCTCGGCCTTGATCTCCTCGATGCGGTCCTCGTCAAGAACGTCGAGCCGCTGCAGGAACGAAGCCATACGTCCCACGGGCTCGAGCGACAGCCACGGATCGGTGTCCTTCTCGTCGCGATAGAGGCTGGGATCGTCGGCGGTCCCATGAGGCTTCAGGCGGTAGCAGTACGCCTCTATGAGGGAGGGGCCCTCTCCCCCGCGAGCGCGCTCGAGAGCGTCTCGGGTGGCCTTCCAACAAGCGAGCGGGTCGAACCCGTCCACGCGCACTCCCGGCATCCCGTACGCCGCCGCCTTCTCCGCGATCGTCGGCGTTGCGGTCTGCTTCGAGAACGGCGTCGAAATGGCCCACTGATTGTTGACGCAGAAAAAGACGGTCGGGACCTTGAGGACCGCCGCAAAGTTCATCGCCTCGTGGAAGTCGCCCTCCGACGTTGCGCCATCGCCGAACCACGACAACGACGCGACGCCGTCCCCGCGGATCTTCGATGCCCACGCCACGCCGACCGCATGCGGCAGATGTGTCGCGATGGGAACGCAGATCGGGCCGACCCGGTGCTCGCGCGGGTTGTAGAAGCCGAGCTTGCCCCCGTACCCACGCCACCAAGCGAGGATCGTGGAAACCGGCACGCCGCGCAGGACGCCGATCGCGTTCTGCCGGTAGGACGGGAACACCCAATCGTTCTCGCTGCACGCGAACAGGGGGCCTGCCTGCGTGCCCTCCTCGCCCCAGTAGAGGGCGTAGGTCCCGATCCTTCCTTGCCTTTGGAGAGCCACGGCGCGCTCGTCGAACGTTCGCAAGAGGACCAGCCACCGGTAGAGCTCGACGAGCTCCTTGTCGCCGAGCCCGTCCGGCACCGCGCCGTCGGGCACGTTCGCGCCGTCACCGATGATCCGAAGGAGGTCGCTCATGAGGGGCTAATTCTGGGAGGAGGGTCCGTACTCGGCCGTGCGCACGAGACGGATACGGCTGATCTTGCGGATGCGATCCTCCGCGTACTCCTCGGCCGCCTGCGCCGTCGAGATCCCGCGCTCGCGAGCCAGGGCGAAGATGAGCTGCATGGCCTTGTAGATGCCCTCGACCCGCTTCATCGCGCGCTCGCGGTCGTAACCGCGGAGCTCGTCCTCGACGTTGATGATCCCGCCTGCGTTGATGACGAAATCCGGTGCATAAAGGATGCCGAGGTCGCGCAGCTTGTCCCCATGCTCGGGGGATGCGAGTTGATTGTTCGCGGCGCCGGCGATCACTTGAGCGCCGAACTCCGAGATCGTGTCGTCGTTGACGATCCCTCCGAGCGCACACGGCGCAAAGATATCGACCTCGAGCTTGTGGACGTCTGCCAGAGGAGCGGTCTCTACGCCGTAGTCCCCGACCGCCCGCCCCAGGTTGTCGAGGTCGATGTCGGCGATCGTCACCTTGGCGCCTTCGCCGGTGAGGTAGCCGCACAACGCGTATCCGACCTTCCCCACTCCCTGTATCGCCACGGTGCGGCCGGTGAGGTTCGCGTCGCCGAACTGCTCGAGCGCGCAGGCCTTGATCCCCTGGAGTACGCCGAAGGCGGTGACGGGAGACGGATCTCCGGAACCGCCGTAAGTGTGCGAGCAACCGGTCACCCATCGCGTCTCGCGCCGGACGGTGTCCATGTCCTCGAGGGCTGTGCCCACGTCCTCGGCCGTTATGTAGCGGCCGGCAAGGGTCTCTATGAAACGGCCGTAGGCGCGCAGGAGCGACTCGTTCTTGATCCGCTTGGGGTCTCCGATGATGACCGCCTTGCCGCCACCCAGGTCGAGTCCCGCGGCGGCCGATTTATAGGTCATCCCCTTGGACAGTCGAAGGACGTCCACCAGAGCCTCGTCCTCGCTCTTGTACGGGTAGAACCGCGTGCCTCCGAGCGACGGGCCCAGAGCCGTCGAGTGGATCGCGATGATCGCGCGCAACCCCGATTGATCGTCGGAACAGAAAACAACCTGCTCGTAGCCATCGCCATTGATGCGCTCGAACACGCTCATCAGTGCTTCCCCCTTAGGGATTTAACCCGCCGCTTCATCGCGTCGGTTTGTCCCCCGATGGTACCCGTTCCGCCCATCGGCACCATCTTGACGGGGGCGGGTTAGGGACGTTCCGGGCGCCATGCGATCTCAGGGTTAGCATCGTCGCGTGACACAAACCGCGTACCTCCGCGTGTACCAGCCACTGTCGTCCTTCCCGGAGAACGAGAGGGAGGGCTGGACCGGCCGCGGGGAAGAGGACGACTCGGGGGAGCACGAGACCTCGAGGCGATGGCTCATCTCGGCCGCGCTACCCGGAGCCGGCTCGCAAGCGCAGCCCACCGAGGGCGCATTCGTGCGCGAGGTGAATGGTCAGACGTTGGTGTGTCCGTGGCGCACCCGGCTTCGGATGCTCGCAGGACTCGTCGCCTTCCGCGGCTCCATCCCCGAGGAGGTCGCCGACGCCTTCGTTCCCGAGCACGAAGCGAAGCGAGCCGCCCGCGAGCTGGCCGACCTCGAGGAGCGCGACCCCGATGTGAGGTCCCACATAGTCCACGCGAACTGGCATGTGCCCCTCAGGTGGTTCTCGGCGTTCAACGAGTCTCAGCGCATCCTCACCGAGGACCGGAAGGGGCTGAGGATCCGCTATGAGGCGCCTCTCTCCGAGGCCCGAGCGAGGATGCAGAAGGCTGCTCTGATCCTGGAGAGCTCGTGGATCGATGAGGGGATCGTGATCTCCATCAAAGAGCTACTCGAGTGGCTCGAGGGCTTCCCCGAGGAAGGGCTCCTCGAGCTCGACTACGGAACGGTTGCCGCCACCTTCCGGGATGAGGACCTCGTGGAGGACAACTCCGCAGCGGAGGTGTGGGCCTGCCTCGAGGCCCTCGAGACGGGCGACGTCGTCCGGGCCGGACGGGTCTTCAGCCGCCTGACGGACCGCTGGACGGAGGTACGCGCGCGAGAGGTCGTCAACTGAAAAAGGGACCTTTTCGGGCACTCCCGACCTTTTAGGACTAGTTGACCTGTGCTATCGAATCACTAGTCTCGAAACGCCCAAAATGACCCTTCCTAGCCATACCGCCGCACCTCCATACCATCCATGATTGGCATATGTCCGGCAAAGGCGCCGCCGGAGCCCGGACATGATCGATCGCTGTTTCGGACGTGCCGAAGATGGCACTGGGATTGGAGGCAGGATGAAAGCGCAAAAGGACGACGCGCTCCTAACGCCAGCTGAGGTTGCCGCGCTCTTCCGCGTCGATCCGAAGACGGTCACCCGTTGGGCCAAGGCTGGCAAGCTCTCCTCGATTCGGACTCTCGGTGGGCACCGCCGCTACCGTGCCGACGAGGTTAAGCAGTTCCTCGAAGGGATCAAGATCGACGGCTAACGCCGAAGGCTAGAACTTCAAGCAACGCGACTCGGACGCCTCAGCGAGGCGTCCGTTCTCGCGTGTGGCGGAGCTGTGTGGTAGTGGCGAGGGGCAGAATCGAACTGCCGACACCGCGATTTTCAGTCGCGTGCTCTACCAACTGAGCTACCTCGCCGGGCCGGAGGAAGGATAGCCGAGGGGCAGCAGCGTGCGGTAGCCGTTCTGTTAGCCTTCGAACCTCACCAGCCCCAGTGGAGCAGTCTGGAGTGCTCATCTCCCTGTCAAGGAGAAGGTCGCCGGTTCAAGTCCGGTCTGGGGCGCCATCGGCGTCGTAAGGATGGCCGGGACGATGCCCGGCCATCAACTATTTCGCTTTAGTGGGTCTTGATCGTCTGCGGGTCCGAGTTCCCTCGCCCGTGCTCCTTGCTCTGCTTGAGCCACACGGCCTTGTACGTCGACTTGTCGAAGTTCGTGTCGACGTTGAACTTCGCCCTGCAGCGCTCGTCGACGCGCTTCGTCCGGATCACCTCGAACTTGTCTTCCACTTTGCGCTTCAGCTGCAGCTCGGTGCCGGCGAGGCCCCTGCAGCTTCGCAGCAGACCGGTAAGCGTGACCCGCTTGCCTCTCTCGGGAGTGGGATTCGAGACCCTCAGCGCAGCCAGGGGGCCGGGCAGTGGCCTGGCCCAACGCAGGATGTACAGCCCGTTCCCGTAGTCGGCGGTGTATGTGATCCGAGGCGTCACCCAGTAGGCGGCCGATGAAGATCCCACGTAGGGAAGGAAGTAACCAACCTCTTTGATCTTTCCGGTCCTGTGGTTGACATTGGTGAAGCGCGTGCCGTGCTCGTAGAAGGCGCCGACGACGAGGCCGCCATCGTCAAAGCTCGGATGGTCTTCGAACCAGTGGGCCGAGCAACCGAGAGCGTTGGCCGGGGGGTTGCCGTCCGCGTAGATCCCGTTCGTGACCTTGAAGTCATCGGTGAATTTGAAGGTCTTGGTCTTATGCCATCCCCTCGTGTCGAACGTGGTGAAGGGACCGATCTTGTCCGAGCACTGGGTCTGGAAGTTCTCTTCACCTTGCATGAGCAGCCAGCGGTCCGTGCCGTTGTTCGGCCACTCTCCCGAGTGCCACAGGTAACCGCGCTCGTCTCGAACGATCGGACCGTTACCGCGCGCTATGAGCTTCGGCTTCAGCGGATCGCGAACGTCCACATACAAAGGCGTGTCATCGAGGGGGGACACGATGATGAATCCGTTGCGAACCTCGGTGACGTCGTGTCCGCCACCCTGCATCCCGATCGCCTCATGCCAGTCGACGTCCGTGAGAACCGGATTCCCCGGATCGCGTAGATCGGTGACGTGGCCGTCCGATCCATACGCCCACTTGCACTTGAGTACGCACGATGTCGTGTGATCGCCGGCTCCATCGAGCGCCGCGATCTCTGTGATGTTCGTTGGGTCCTCGATGTCGTAAACGTGGAGCGTGTCGTCGGGCAGTGACTCCGAGAAGAGGAGGAAACTGTTGTTCGGGGACACCGAGACGTTCTCGTTCTCGAACATGAATCCGACCGGGAGGGTCCCCAACTGGACCGGGGCCTTCGGTTCGGAGATGTCGTAGATCGAGATGTTCTTCCAGCTCGTCAGGTACATGCGATCGCCGTGGATCGTCAACCCAGTAGAGGAAGACTGCTCGAAGGGAACGAAACCGAGGAACTCGATCCCTTCGGAGGTCAGACCCCCCTCGGACGGCGACTGTGCTACGGCGGAAGGACCTGCCGTGTGCAAACCAGTGAAGGCAAGGGCCATGCAGAAAAAGGCTATCGAGATCCGTCGTTTCAAAGTGAGCTCCCCAGGGCGATGGACTTTCCGCCTCGTGGGCGGCGAACAAACCGTCTTCTAGTGATTCGCCCGATTTGTCGGAAGTCCTGCCACCGGGCGACCCGGGCCGGGTCGCCTGAGGGGCCCCGCTACTCCTCTTCGGTGATCCTCAGCTGGCCCCGCATGGCGCCCTCGGGGTAGCCGTTCGTATGCACGTCGACGTAGTGAGGAGACGACTCGATGTGCTCGATCATCTCGGCCGGGACGTCGTGGTGACAACCCTCGATCGGTGAGCGGCGCTTGCCCTTCTCGCTATAGAAGAGCTTCAGCTCTTTCTCTCCGTTCTCCGATTTGCTGCCGTGATGGATGTGCGCAGAGATCGCCCTCGGGATCCCCTTGAAGTAGATCTTGTAGCAGACGGTCGATATCTCCGAGGCCGTCGAGATGACCGCCCGGCCGGTCGCGTTCGGATCTCCCTCACTGCCCACGACCTTGAAGCCGCGGAGTCGCGCCACCTCTCTGGTCGTATGAGCCGCAGCCCCACCCTCGAGGACGGGAGACGTCAACCCCGCCACCAAAACAGTCGCCAGCACGACGCGGAATGCAGGTCTCATCCGATCCACCCTTCCTGGGGCTTGATGACTCTGAAACGTGGCCCCAACGGGATTCGAACCCGTGTTACCGCCTTGAAAGGGCAGCGTCCTAACCTGGCTAGACGATGGGGCCTAGAGGGACGGACAAGGCTACACGGACGTAACCGCACCCGATCCGGTTACGCGGCCGACCGGCGGCGGCTCAGAACGATCGCTACGACCGCGCCGAAACAGATGTGATCTGCGATCTGAGCTCCCTGCGGGAGAGCTCGGATGCGGGGGAACCTCGGGCCCACAACGCCGAGATCCAAAGCCGCGATCGCGGCTCCCGCGGTCGCACCGTACAGAAGCGGTCGCTTCCTCGGGAGGATCAAAGACAGCGCGACTCCCCAGCCGAGGGACAGCGCCAGGTGCACGGGCACCGCGGCCGCCAACAACACCTCGTTCGGGGCGTCATCCGAAACGATCATCGACCCGGCGGCGCGCGTCGGCTCCAAGACATCCGCGCCGGTAACGAGCGAGTACAGGGTCGAAGGGATCCCGCCGACGATGGAGGCGACCGCCCCGGCGATCAGTCCGTCCTTCAGACGCGACAAGCGTCGACCCTGCTGATCAGTTGCCGGAGGGATCGTCCGGCAACTCCTTGCCCTCATCGTCTATCGCGGTGCCGGCCCGGAACTCGTTGCCCGCCTCGGTATCCGAGTAGTCGTCCTTCTCATACTGACGACCGCAGTTGGGACAGGTAACCCGCACGTTGTCGATCGGCGCCCCGCAGTCGGGACACTCCCCCGTGTCCTTCTCTCCGGCTTCCGGGTCGGTCGTGCGCTTGTAGTCGGGATCGTCTTTCTTCTTCTCGATCTCGGATCCCGCCGATTCGCGCTCCTCGGAGCCCTCTTCGCCCGAGTCCTTCTTTTCGTCCTTCACATCCTCGTCGCCCACAGCTCCCCCTTTACGTTCAACGCCTCTCCCGATGGTGACACAAAAGAAAAGGAGGCCGGATCTCTCCGACCTCCTTCACCGATACCCCAATCTTGCGGTTTCTAGCGGTGCATCTTTCGAACCGAAGCGTTGTGCACCAGGATCGAGCTCTCGAGGGAGAGGAGACCCAGGCCGACCAATCCAAGCGCCAGTGCGAGGAGCGTCAGGATGTTCGAGCCGGTGAAGGGAAGAACCCCTCCCGCTCTCTCCAGCGCACCTGCGATCGGCTCGCGTGCTTCTCTGACGATGCGCTCGCCGAGCACCTTGTCGCCGCCCTTGTGCTCTCCGTTCAGCGAACCTCCAACCTCGGAGTCCTCGCCCAGTACCTCAGGCACCGTGGTTGGCGTCGGGGGGTTGTCGGTAATCGGGATGGTCGTCGTCGTGGGGACCTCGACTATTTCATCGTCGAGCTGGCAGTCTTCCGTGGCGTAGAGCGCCTGACCCTCGGCCGTCCAGTTCTGTGAGTAGGTCTGACCCTTGTACTCGAACGGAGGAATGATGTCCTCGCCGTGCTGGTGCTCGATGTGAGCGTTGACGGCGGCGGGGGCAGCGATCGTGATCTTGACGAAGGGATTGGTGGTCGACCCCGTTGCGTGGCAGAGCGTGACCTTCTCGTCCTCGACGATTACTTCGTCATCGAGCTGGCAGTCCTCCGTGGCGTAGCGAGCCTGGCCCTCGGCCGTCCAGTTCTGTGAGTAGGTCTGACCCTTGTACTCGAACGGAGGAATGATGTCCTCGCCGTGCTGGTGCTCGATGTGAGCGTTGACGGCGGCGGGTGCAGCGATCGTGATCTTGACGTAGGGGTTCGTGGTCGACCCAGTTGCGTGGCAGAGCGTGACCTTCCCCTCCTTGACGATGATGACGCACTCGCCAGACTCGTCCTTGGTCATTCCTTCGGGGCACTCTTCTTCCGGAGTGTCGCAGTCGACGGCGTGACCCTTGGGCATGTGCTTCGCGTTGTCGCAGTCACGGACCGGCTTGCCGCACCAGCCCTCGTTGTCGTCCTCGAAGTCATCGTCGTTGCCACAGCCGTTGTTGCCGTCCTGATCGTTCTTGTCGACGCCGCCGGCACCGTTCGGCTTGTCGGTGCCTTCGTAGTCACGCTCGGGGCCGTGGCCGTTCTGGTCGGGGGTCGACTCGGCGTTGCCCTGGTTACCCGATCCACCCGGCTCGACCGAACGGTCGTTGCCGGACGGGTGGGCGTTGTCGCCCTCATCCGGAACGTTGTTGACGACGCCGTCGGCGTCGTTGTCCTCGGTGAACGCGGTGCCTGGGTCCGAGTCGGCGTCTCCATCGTGATCCGCGTCCGTGACCAGGGCCCCGTCGAACTCGGGAACCGTCGTCGACGTAGCGGCTTCGTCGATGCCCTCTGAGGAGTCGGCGATGGCGGGGAGCGCCATCAGGAACATCGCCAGGAACACCGCTACGAGTCCTACGAGCCCTCTGCTGCTCAGCTTCTGAATCCTCATCGACTGCCTCCTCTAGATCACGCTTCGTACTTCATTGCTGACGGTAGGTGACTAGATTCCCAGTTATTAGCAGGCCCTACACCGGGCGGGAGGATGATTCTGGAAGGCCCAGAGGGCGGAACTAGGGATAGGCCGAAGGTCGTAGTCGCAGAGAGCCACCTCGTTTTGGCCTGAGTGGGCTACCTCTCCCTCTGACCCTCTAGTCAGATCCCGCTGGCATGACGCTTCCGGAGGTGGCACGAAAAAAGGCCCGCCTTTCGGCGGGCCCTTCTCTAGATGGATCTAGATGACTGAACTCAGATGTTCTTGATGGGGCAGGCGTACCCGAATCGCTCGCTCGGGATGTACCCGACGGAGGGCGTGGTCCCGAACCAACGCTTCAGGATCGGCGCCTTGACCGTGGGCGTGCCGGCCTTGCGGCCCCCACCCTTGATGCGAAGAACATCGATCCCTCGCTGGGCGTCGGCGGTGTACACGATCTGGCCGGACTTGTCGGTCGGCGACCAGTAGGCGGCCCACACCGAACCATCCGGCGGGATGTAGTAGCCGACCTGGCGGATCTTCGTGGGGTTCCTGGAGTCGAGGAAGCGCACACCCTGCTCGTACCAACCGACGGCGGAGATGCCGGCCTTCGTGTCGAACCAGTGCGACGAGCAGTTGGCGGTCACGGGGGCCTTTGAGTCCTCGGAACCACCGGCGATGAAACCGTTCAGCTCGGTCTCCCACATGTCCTGGAAGGTGACCTTGCCTGCATCCATGTTGCTGAGCGACCAGGTCTCGAAGTGGCCTTGCCCGTGGCAGCTACCCGGAGGTACTTCGTCGGTGTCGACGTAGTCCTCTTCCGTAATGAGAAGCGTGTTCCCGCGACGCTGCGAGTTGTGCAGGATGAAGTCGTTCGTCTTGGACGGGTTGACCGCTGCCTTGCCGGTGCTGGCGAGCAACTTCGGCTTGAGCGGGTTCGAGGTCAACTTGTAACCGGCCGCTCCACCGCCGCCAACGTTCCAAGCGATGCCTTGCGAATCGAGCTCGGTGTCGTGCGAGACCTTGAACGCTTCGCTCATCGAGGCCTTGGACTCGAACTTCCCAAGGTGCTTGGGAGCAGCCGGATCGGTGAGATCGATCACGTCGACGTTATTGCCGCCGTCGAGCCACACCTGCGAGCAGTCCTTCTTCACGAAGTTGGCGATGTGCCCTCCGCCGCGGGTCCCTCCAGCCAAGCCGACGGGAAGCGTCGCCTGCAGCGAGAGCGTCTCGGGGTCGGAGATATCGAACACATAGAGCACTGCGCCGTAGTCCTCCCTCTCGCGATCGTTGGAGACGAGGAGGGTGTTGCCGCAAAGATCGACGTCCTCGTTCTCGAAGTGAGGAAGCGGCTGGAAGCCAACGATCTGTGGGTCGGCGGGGTCGGCGATGTCGAGGATCTGGATCCCTTCCCAACCGGTCACGTACGCGTAGTGACCCTTGA
>JAXDJL010000113.1:0-5276 GCA_034665685.1 Actinomycetota bacterium
CGTAACCGAAGAGCAGCACGAACATGATCGGTGACATGGTCGTCCAGATGAGGAGCTCGGGAACCCTGCCGATCTTGATGAGATTCCGTTTCGCAACGACTGCACCATCTGAGAGCGCTAGAGCCACCTGCCTCATCGAACGGCCTCCTTCTCGCGAGCGTCACCGTCGGGGAAAGACTCCGCCGTTTCGCCAACTCCGTCTTCGGTCTCGGCGACTTCCTCGGCCGAGTGCCCCGTGAGGGTCAAGAAAACATCGTCGAGGGTCGGGCGACGGAGGCCGACGTCGACGATCGTTACGCCACTCTCCGCCAGGCCTTGAAGAACCTGCCTCAGGATGTCGGCCCCGCCGACAACTGCTGCAGTGAGCTTGCGCGCCTGCTCGTCCGTCTGCACGTCTCCGATCGCAAGGGACTGGAGCACCGACCGCGTTTTCGCTATGTCGCCCACGCTCTCGAGAACCACCTCGATGCGCTCGCCGCCGGTCTGGGTCTTCAGCTGATCGGCGGTTCCGTGGGCGATCTTCCTGCCCTTGTCGATGACCACGATGTCGTCCGCGAGGCGATCCGCCTCCTCCATGTACTGAGTGGTCAGGAGCACCGTCGATCCGCCCTTGGCGAGATCCTGGATGGTGGCCCACATCTGGGTCCGGCTGCGTGGGTCCAAGCCGGTGGTGGGCTCATCGAGGAACAAGACGTCCGGCTTCGCGACGAGCGCTGCCGCAAGATCCAATCGGCGGCGCATGCCGCCCGAGTAGGTCTTGGTCGGTCGATCTGCCGCTTCTTCCAGGTCGAACTCCTCGAGTAGCTCGCGGGCACGAGCGCGAGACCTCTCCTTGCCGAGGTGATAGAGCCGCCCCACCATGTCGAGGTTCTCGAAGCCCGTGAGGTACTCGTCGACCGCGGCGTTCTGGCCGGATAGGCCGATGCGCTCGCGCACCTTCCCCGGCTCCTTGGCAACGTCCAGCCCCGCAACGAAGGCGGTGCCGCCATCGGGCTCAATCAGAGTGGTGAGGATCCGGACGGCGGTCGTCTTCCCGGCGCCGTTGGGGCCCAGCAGGCCCAGAACGGTCCCGCGGGGGACGGCCAGATCGAGCCCGTCGAGGGCCGTCACCTCGCCGTAACGCTTGACCAAACCAGACGTAAGGATCATGTCTGTCACTTCGTCTCCTTCCTCCGCGAATCCATGCTTGCTCCTTCTTTTTCGAGGTTCTGGATCTATAGACGTCGACGCGCCGGAAAACTAATCGGTCGTCTCAGATCCGATGACTTTCTCGTCTCCGGCGGGTCTCAACAACAGAACACGAGAAAGGAGTCACGCGGTTGACCGCACCTGAGCAGTTGCCCCCGCCCGTGCTCGGTGCGGCGCGGCCATTTACCCGATCCTCCAACACCGTTCTCGTTCTGGAGGGCGCCGTCTCGCGCGCCCAGATCCCCGGACTCTGCAGTCGAGCGCGCGGGCTGATGGACGGCGAGAAGCATGTCCTCGTATGTGACGTGAGAGATATCCAGACCCCGGACGCCGTAGTGGTCGACGCTCTGGCTCGCCTGCAACTGACAGCTCAACGTCTCGGTTGTGAAATCCGGGTGGCCAATGCCTCGACCGAGCTGAAGGACCTCATCGCCCTGATGGGTCTGACCGGCACTCTCCTCCTGTACGACTAGCGGGCACTAAACCTCAAGCCGAGGAGCTAGGCCAAATAGGGGGAACAGCGTCTTGGTGTCGAGGAAGAACGTGATCCCAACGATCTCACCCTCGGAGATCTCGAGAACCTGCAGGGACCAAGGCTCGAGCACCCCTTCCTGATCACCCGGCTTGTACTGGCCGAACGCCGGCGAACCGTTCGCCACCGTCGGGATCAGACGAGAGCCGCGACAGCCGATCCCCGGCCCGAGGCACCACTTAACGATGTCGGGATGGGTCTGCAGCCACAGCTCGTAGGGCGGCATGTTCCAGGTTGCGTCCTCACGCAATAGAGAGGTGAGCGAATCCATGTCGTAGCGCTCGAACGCATCCACGTAACGCGCAAGCAGGGCTCGCTGCTCCTCATCCATCGGGCGGGAGGGCTCACTCTCGGTTATGTGGCTGGCTTCGACCGTTGCGCGTGCTCGCTGGAGCGCGCTGTTGACCGAGGCCACTGATGTCTCAAGCAGCTGAGCTACCTCCGTCGCCTTCCATCGCAGAACCTCGCGGAGGATGAGGACCGCGCGCTGTCGCGGCGCAAGGTGCTGGAGCGCCGCGATGAAGGCCAGACGGATCGACTCTCGTGAAGCCGCCAGCTCCGCAGGATCGCCGCCATCGACGAGGACGCGTCCGTCCGGGATCGGCTCGATCCAGGTGACCTCGGGCATGGGGTCTCCGAGGGGCCCGTCGGCCGACCTCGCCGGTCCCAGGTCCATCGGCCGTGCTCGGCGTTCTTTGCCGTTCAGCAGATCGAGGCAAACGTTCGTCGTTATCTGATACAGCCAGGTCCGTAGCGATGAGCGGCCCTCGAAGCGATCGAAGCTTCGCCACGCCCGCAGCATGGCCTCCTGGACGGCGTCCTCCGCCTCAAACGCGGAACCCAGCATTCGATAGGCGTAGGCCGTCAGCTCCGAGCGGTGCCGATCGAGATGTGCCTCGAGCTCACCGGCCTCGGGCAGGCTTTGGATCGGATCCTCTGTTGCCGTCAGCTCACTCATCCTCACGACACTATGACCTTGCTGAGACAAAGAAATCATCGGTCCGTCTGTGAACGTGTTCTGAACGTTGGACGGGCAAGCAGATAGACGACCAGGACGTTTAGGAACACCAGCAAGAAGTGGGCGACCGACGGATCTGTGACCATCGTCCGGACATCGAAGGGAACCAGCAAGACGACGAGCCCCGCGAGCAAGTAGCGCCCCCACTCCTTGCCGTTCCACATCGCGCCCGCCGCTACCAGCTTGCCAACACCAAAGGCGATCAGCCCCAATCCAACCACCGGGCGATGCTGAATGATGGACGGCAGGTGCCTCGAAAAGAGCGACACGAGCAGATCGGAAGGGTCCTCCCGAAGCTCCTCTGCAACCAAGCGATGGAACAGCGCGGAGACGTCGAGAGATGGGATGAGCAGAAGGATTCCGACGAGCAATTCCCCGACGCCAAGCATCGACTTGTAAGCGATGATGGCTAAACCCACCGGAGTTCTGAAACGAGCTCTGTCTTCGACCCTATTCATCGGCCGTGGACACGGCGCGGATGCCGGGCCGAACCGACGCGGCGCATCAGTGCTTTATCTGGCGAACGTGCTTGCGGGTCCTGATGACCTTGGCGTCACGCGGAACGATGCTGATCGACCCATCTGTCTCCATGACGGCCAAACGCACGTCGGCGATGCTGTCGACGCCGTGCTCGCGCATCGCCATCTCCACCTGAGTTCGTTCCAATCCCTCTTTCCGGACCGCGGCATCGAGGATCTGGCCCTCCTGGACCAAGACCGTGGGGCTTCCCTCGATCAACCTCCCCCACACGCCACTGTGCAGACTGGCAGCGGAAACCAACCGATTGATGGCCAGGAGCACGAAAGCAGCGACCAAACCTCCCTGAACGGACGTGTCGGCGCCGACCATCGCGTTCTGTACCGCATTCGCAAGTAGCAGAACCACGACGAGGTCGAAGACGGTCATCTGACCGAGCTCACGCTTCCCCATCAGCCTCAGCCCCACCAGCAGCGCGATGAAGACCACAGCGGCGCGGCCGGCGATCGATATCAGCTCTCCAAGGCTTGGCTCCATCTGGTCTGAGTATCCGTCTCGGATCGTCGCCCGCTTCGGATTCGTCCCTGGCAGGGGGACGGGTCCAGAGGTCCCCGCTGAGGATCTCTCCATGTCGTTGGGCACCTGATGTCTATTTCCATCCGACCGTTCGTCGTTAGGGTAAGAGCGGCGATCGGCGCCGCGGTAAGCGGAAAGGAACAGCGATGAAGTACGCACTGCTGATCTACGACGACCCTCAGGCCTTCGCCCAGATGGATGAGGCCACCCTCGGCGCGGTGTACGAGGGCTACGGCAAGTTCTCGGCCGGGTTGGCCGAACACGACCTCATGCGGGGTGGCGAGCAACTGTCGCTCACGTCCGTAACGACCGTAGAAGCGAAGAACGGAAAGACGGTAACGACGGACGGTCCCTTCGCCGAGACGAAGGAGCAACTGGCCGGGTTCTACGTGATCGAATGCGATTCCCTCGACCAGGCTCTCGAGGCGGCTGCAGACATCCCCTCGGTGAAGTACGGAGGGAAGATCGAGGTACGCCCAGTCGTGGAGCAGTCACCTTCGTAGGGCAGCCGAACGCTGACGCGATCGATCGCCTGTTCCGCCACGAGGGGGGACGGGCGATCGCATCCGTCGCTCGCGCACTAGGAGACATCGATCTTGCGGAGGAGGCCGTCCAAGACGCTTTCGCCCAGGCGCTTCAGCGGTGGCCGGATGAAGGTTTACCCGACAACCCGGGAGCTTGGATCACGACCACCGCGCGCAACCGAGCCATCGACCGTTTACGGCGCGAGCGACGTTACGCCGACAAACTGGCCGTCCTCGAGCGTGAGGCAAGTGTGGCCGGCGAGAACGATGAGAGCTATGGAGAAAACAGGCATCCCGTGAACGAGTACCCCGACGACCGCCTTGCGCTGATGTTTGCATGCTGTCATCCGGCTCTCGCGCGCGAGGCACAGGTTGCCCTCACACTCCGCACCCTCGGTGGCCTGACGACGCGTGAGATCGCCCGCGCTTTTCTGGACACCGAGTCCACGGTCGCGCAACGTTTGGTTCGAGCGAAACGGAAGATCAAGGAGGCCGTCATTCCCATCGCGGTTCCGCCGGCCGCCGCGCTCCCAGAGCGCTTGGGGACGATCCTGGCCGTCCTATACCTCGTTTTCAACGAGGGTTACCTCGCCACCGATGCTCCGTCTTTGACGCGCGCCGACCTTTGCGCGGAGGCGATCCGCATGGGACGGATGGTCGTCGATCTGATGCCCGATGTGCCGGAAGCGACGGGACTACTGGCGCTGATGCTGCTCCAGGATTCCCGCCGGGACGCGCGAGTGGACGCACGAGGTGAACTGGTTCTGCTTACGGATCAGGACCGCAAGCGGTGGGACCAGGCCCAGATCGAGGAGGGAGTTCCTCTGTTGATGCAAGCCCTCGCACTCGGCCGTCCTGGTCCGTATCAGATCCAGGCTGCGATCGCGGCGGTCCACGCCGAAGCCCGCAAGCCCGACGACACAGACTGGAACGAGATCGTCGCGCTCTACGATCGACTGCT
>JAXDJL010000114.1:0-3732 GCA_034665685.1 Actinomycetota bacterium
CGAGGCGATCTCTTCTTCCTGGGAGCCGGCGAGCCTGATCGGAATCTGAGTGTCGAACTGTTCGGCGTGACGCGCAACGGCCTCGAGGTCCACCTTGGGAGGGCCGGTCGCCTTCGCCAACTCCGCGTCGCCCGCGCCACCAGTGCACGCGGACGCCAGGACCGCGACCAGTACGAGCGCGGCGCGGCGCTTTATCCCCGTCTTCATCCGCCTAGTATGTGGCGCATGACGGACAACCAAACGATCTCGTGGATGGCGCTCGACGAAGGCACCGACGTCGTGAGCGCGGACGGGGAATCCCTCGGAAAGGTCACGAAGGTCGTCGCCGACGTGCAGAAGGACATCTTCTCCGGCGTCGTGTTCCGTCCAGGCGTTCTCGGCACTCAAAGGTTCGCCCCCGCCGATGTCGTCGCCGAGATAACTCCCGAGGGTGTGCACCTCTCCATCTCGTCCGAGGAAGCAGAGAAACTCGAGGAGTACTCGGGCTAGCTCCTGCTAAAGAGAGGCGGCGGCCGCTACCGCTCGAAGCAGAGCCTCTGCCTTGCGGCGGGTCTCGTCCGCCTCGGCCGCCGGATCGGAGTCGGCCACGACCCCGGCCCCCGCTTGGACGTACGCCCGCCCTCCGGTCGCGACGATCGTACGGATCGTGATGCAGGTGTCGAGGTTCCCGGAGAAGTCGAAGTAGCCGACCACTCCCGCGTAGGGCCCCCGCTTCGTCTTCTCCAGCGAGTCGATGATCTCCATCGCGCGGACCTTGGGCGCTCCGGACACGGTTCCCGCGGGGAAGCACGCCGTCAGGGCGTCGAAAGCAGACTTGTCGGGGGCCAAGCGACCCGAGACGCTGGACACGATGTGCATCACGTGCGAGTAGCGCTCGATGATCATCATCTCGTCCACCGAGACGCTTCCGTAGGTGGCGACCTTGCCGACATCGTTCCGTGCGAGATCAACGAGCATCACGTGCTCGGCCCGCTCCTTCTCATCGCTGAGGAGATCGCTCGCCAACGCGGCATCCTCCTCCGCCGTCTCGCCGCGCCCTCTCGTCCCGGCGATCGGACGCGTCACGATGACGTCGCCCATGACTCGGACCAGGGGCTCGGGGGACGACCCGGCGATCTCCAGCGCGGGCGAGTCACCGCTGGCCCCGAAACGAAGGAAGTACATGTAAGGACTGGGATTGATCGTTCGCAGCACGCGATAGGCGTTGAACGCGGAACCCTCGAGGGGCGCCTCGAAACGCCGCGAGGGAACCACCTGGAAGATGTCACCCGCGTAGATGTGCTCCTTCGCCGCCGCGACCCAAGCCGTGTACTCCTCGTCGGGCACCGCCGCGATGAACTCGAGGTCGGAGTCTCCCAGTTGCGAGGCTGCCGACTCGACGGGAGCCTGCAGTTTGAGGATCACCTCTTCACATCGCTCCACCGCGTCGTCGTATGCGGCGTCGGGGTCTCCTCCAGACGGGACGTTGGTGATCACGAAGGCGCGCTGCGCAAGGTGGTCTAGGGCGACGAACGTGCGGGTCAGCAACAAGCAGAGATCGGGAAGGTGAAGATCGTCTGGCGGAGGATCGGGCAGTCGCTCGAGCTCGCGGACGCAGTCGTACCCGATGAACCCCACGGCCCCCCCATGGAAAGGAGGGAGTCCGGGAAGCTGCGGCGCCCGGAGCTCCATGAGCAACCGCCGGACGTAGGCGAGGGGAGCCTCATCCACCTCCGGATGCACGGGAGGGTCGCCTTCGACCGAGACCTGCCCGCCCACACCTCGCACGACCGCGAACGCATCCCCGCCGAGGAACGAGTACCGAGCCCATCGCTCTCCCCCCTCGACGCTTTCCAGAAGGAACCCATTGGGCGACGGATCGAGACGATGGAAAGCCGCGACAGGAGTCTGGAAGTCGGCCAGGATCTCGCGCCACACCGGCACGACCGGAAACTCCTTCGCCAGCGAGGCGAACCGCTCCCGCGACGGCTTGTAAAGGTCGTGCGGCAGCGAAGATGACGTCACTAAGGATTCAAGTCGTAAGGCAAAGGGTCGGTGAAGCGCTCCACGCCCCCGGCGGTCACGAGGACGGTGTCTTCAAGGCGGATGCCTCCGACGCCCGGGAAATACAGCCCGGGCTCGATCGCCACCACGTCGCCTTCGACCACGGCGTCGGACCGCTCGCCCAGCCACGGCCGCTCGTGAACCTCGAGCCCCACGCCGTGTCCCAGGGAGTGGAAGAACCCTTCCTGGAGCGGGGCATCTCCCTCATGGGTGCGAGATGTGGGATAGCCGTGGTCGGCGAAGTAAGTGACAACTTTCGAGTGCGCGTCGTCGCGTCCCGGACGGAGATGCTCGGCCGCGATCTCCAGCGCAGCGAGGCAATGCGCGTGCAACTCGATCAGTTCCTTCGAGGGCCGGCCCGGCACGTAGGTACGGGTCATGTCCGTGTAGACGCCGGTGCGCCGATCGCGCGGGAAGCAGTCGATGATCACGGACTCGTTCGGAAGGATCGGGCCGGTCCCGATGTCATGGCCTCGCAGACAGGCGTCCCCGGACTGCACGATGATGTCCTGGCTCTCCGCGCCGCCGACCAGGAGCTCCTGCTCCATCACCTCGCGTATCCACTCCGAGGTGAGTATCTCGCCCTCGAATCGGAGCGTGCCATCGCCCGTGGGCTCCGCCTCTCTCAGCATGCGCGCCGCCGTGAGCATCGCGGTGTCCGCCGCTCGCTGCGCGCGCTCGATCCCCTCGAGCTCCCATGGGGTCTTGCGACGGCGTCTGGCCATCCAGGCGTCTTCGTCAACGACGAGCCGCACGCCCTTCTCTCGCAGGTAGTCGGCCTCCTGCACCCGGAATGTCGGTGGGATGCAAGCTTCGTTCACGCCGGCCCGCTGCAGGGCGCGGAAGAGGAGCTCCGCCTTGATGAGGTGCATGGGGAACGAGGTGTCCTCGGTCAGGTCACGCGAGCCCAGCTGGTGATAGTTCCAGAACTCGTCGACGACGTCTTCGCGCGTTTCGAAGATCGACTCCTCCAGAACGCTGCCGACCACGATCCGTTTCCCGTCGATCTCGAGGAAGACGAGGGGATCCCCGATGGCCTCCCCGATCTCGTGTCGCAGTTCCTGGCTCTTCAGCGCATCGTCGTACAGAAGAAAGGTAGTCATGGGTCCGGAATCCTAACGTCGGGGGCGTCCCACCTTGCTTCCCCGCTTCCACGCCGTGCGAACCCTCGGGAAACCGCCGGTCAATGCGTCGGCGCCCACGAGCCAAGCAACGCGATCCTTGCTTGGCCACGAGTTGGCGGATGTTCCTAGAGGACCCAGGCCACAACTGCTCCTGAGTCCAACGAGCGGCGTAGCCTGGGAAGGATGGAGAGGGATGCTCGTTCCCAGAATGTTCGTCTGGCGGAGTTAGTTTCCGCGCTCTCGCTTGGTATCGACCTCGGGTTCGGTCAGCCGATGGAGCATGTACTCCGGCAGTGCTTGATCGGACTGCGCCTCGCGGAGGAACTGGGGCTCGATGACGATGCTCGCTCGGTCGTCTATTACACCGCTCTGATCGTTAACGTCGGGTGCCACTCAGATGCGCACGAGCAGGCCAAATGGTTCGGGGACGATATTGCGATGAAGGCCGGCAAGTACACGGGCGAGCTCCAGGGCCTGCGTGCGGCAGCTACCGGGATGCGGCAGCTAGGAAGTGGCAGCCCGCTTCTACACCGGTTCCGGCTTGGCCTCGAGTTCGCGATATCGG
>JAXDJL010000115.1:0-13608 GCA_034665685.1 Actinomycetota bacterium
ACATCAGCATCCTCAACTACCCGATCGACACGCCGGCTGTCGGGGTCCCTCCGGCCCCCAGCACCAGCGTTGTGGCGGGCTACTTCTCGTCAGAGCATGAGTACCCCAACGGTGACGGAGAGCACGAGTCGCCTTACTCGAACGAGGCCGAGATGTTCTTCATGAACTCGCAGCGCCTCGACGTCGGCAGCGATCTCTATGCGGGCGTTATCGCGCACGAGTTCTTCCACATGATCCAGTTCAGCAACGACTACAACGAAGCGACTTGGGTCAACGAGGGGATGGCGGACGTAGCGATCGCCGTCAACGGATTCACCGATTCGGTGCAAGGGCACATCGATGCATTCGAGGCCGCGCCGGACGACCACCTGCTCGACTGGGGGAGCTCGCTCGCCGACTACGGCCAGGCGTTCCTCTTCTTCGACTACCTGTTCACCCACTACGGCAAGCCGGAGAACCCGGACACCGGTCGTCAAGAGGCCTACGGTCTCGCGAAGCTGCTGACGCGCACGCCGCCTGATGGGCCGACGGGTGTGACCAGGGTGTTGAACACCCGCTCGGACAAGCTCCTTCAGTTCGTCAAGCGTTACTACCGATCGGGGAACTTCAACAGGGTCTTCGCCGACTACCTGATTGCCAACTACGTGGACGACCATGAGCTCGGCGTTGGGCAGTTCGGTTACGAGAACCGGGAGATACATGTCACGTCCGACTCGCAGCGGGCCACGGTTCCGAGTGACACCGCCGCCAACGAGGGAGAGTCCGACGTCCATCCCTACGCGGGCGACTATTACGAGTTCGCCGAGGGGACCGAGGGGAACCTCACCGCTTCCGTTGAGGATCCGGTGGCCGTCATCCCCGCGCAGGAGGGACAGCCCAAGCCGGACGGTGGCTATTTCGCATGGAGCAACCGGGCGGACGAGTTGATCACGTGGCTCCAGCGGAGTGCGGACCTGACCGACGTCGATGCCGCGCAGCTGAAATTCAAGTACTGGTTCCAGATCGAAGAAGACTGGGACTACGCGTACGTGCGCGTGAGCACGGACGGCGGGCGCACGTTCGAGTTCCAGAACACGGCCGAGTGCGGGGGCCGCAGCACGGATCCGAACGGCAACAACAGGTCGGTGGCCGAGACGGGAGGCATCACCGGCGATTCGGCAGGGTGGCAGACGTGCACGCTGGACCTTACGAAATACGCCGGCAAGAAGGTCGTCATCCGGTTCGAGTACGACACCGACCAGGCGGTCACCGAACCGGGCTTCGTCGTCGATAACGTGAAGCTCACCGCGGGGACCGAGACCATCTGGCGCACGGTCAAGTTCGAGAAGGCCAAGAACGCTTTCAGGTTCGGGGGCGACGGGATCCTTAAGTGGCTGAGGATCAAGCCGCTCGCCAGTAATCGTCCTCTGCTGCAGGTCGTCACCATCAACGATGGGAAGGTGACGAGGCAGAAGTTCAGACGACCGGCGTTCAGCGCGTCAGAGGACAGATTCCAGTTGACGACGCCGGCTCGCGTTAGCGGACAGCGCAGCATCCTGGTTGTGTCGGCAATCACGCCGATCGCGACGGATCCTTTCACCTACGCGTACGCGCTGGATACCAGCGACTAGCTCTCTACCCGAAGGGTTCGGACCTGAGAGGTCAACCGTCCGCGAACGGTTGCACGGGCAGGCCGTGGTCGGTCTCGCGAACGCCAAGTTCGTAGACCGCGCCATGGTCGGTCCGTAGCGTCCTGTCGTCCAGCTCGATAGTCATGGCGGCAACCGAGCAGTTGAGCGAGTGATGCTCCCCGCCTGCGGGATCGGCGTAGGGCCACACGACCGTTTTCTCCAGCGCTCGATCGAGGACCCCTCGCACGGAAGGGTCTCCCGGCAGCGCGAACCTGCACGACGCATAGTCATCGTTCACGTCCGTGGTCCTTATCTTCCCCAGGCCCCCGATCCGGTGCCGCGTACCGCCCAATGCGAGCGCGCCGTTCGCGACCCATGGGGTCGTCCAGGGTCCGATGCGTATCCGGCCGATCGCGACGTCCAACCATGTGCCCGGCTCGAACCAACCGTGCATCCAGATCCATCGCTCCGCGTGCTCGGCCCCCCAGTTGTGTCCCACCATCCCCGGCCATCCGTCGACGTGGATCTCGCGGTCGCGGAAACGCAGCGTCCCGGTGAAAACCGCCTCGGGATGGGGAGACGTCGGCTTGGTGCGAGGCAGGGGAGAGCCGTACATCCAACGGGCGGGGAGATGCAGGAGCTCGGGCTCGCCCGACTCGAAGCGAAGATCCCAAGAGGCCTCGAGAGCGGTCCCTTCGGCGCGTCCCGGTCCTATGGCGCCATCGTCTACGGCCAGCCACGTGCCGTTCCCCGACCGTGGCTCGGGTCGTGTGACCTTCGCAGCCTCGGGAACGTCGTCGAAGAGCGTGAACCACAAGGATCCCGTGGGCGCAGCGCGCGGACGTTTGTGCACCGTGTATCGGATCCATACGGCCAATGGCTCGTTCGGGTGGCCGGCCTTCAGGTAGAAGCTCTCGTAATGCCCGCGGGATGCGGCCACATGGGGGAAGCGCGCGTCTAACATCGGACGAAGGTACTCCCGCCAGGGAGCCGGCAGGAGGGGTTGATGGGGGAGTTGAGCGCCGAGGCGGAGTATCGAGACGCGCCGGCACACAGGCCGGCGGTCTTCTACTCCGCCCCCGCCGGTCGGACCCCCTATTTCGCGCCGTACTGCTCGTGCGGCTGGTACGGAGCGTCGACCCCGTCGCGCAAGCGCGCCTTTCGGGAAGCGAACGGGCACGCGCCGAACGTCGACACCCAGGTGCGCGGCCTGGAGGCCAGAGGAGTTCCCGCCCCGCTGCGCTCGGCGGCCTCGGCGGCGGCCGAGACCCCCTACAGACGCGACGCCGGTGACGCCGAGGGTTTGATCAGGGTCGTGACCGTCGCCCCCCATCGCTTCCGCCGCCTGTCCCCGCCCGAGAGGCTCGTCTCTCAGGGTCTCGCGGCCCCCGAGGAGCCCCAGACACCCTCTTGACACTCCGCTCCGGAGTGTTATAGGAGTGTAGGTAACGACTACGGGGTGGCCCCCGCTGCAAGCAATCGAGCGAGGGAGGTGCATGGTCTTGTTAACCACGATCTTGGGACAGATCCTTCAGCTGGCGGTCTTCCTGACCGCGATCGGAACGGTCGCATTGTTCGCGGCCACCACGGTCGCCATGAGGTCGATCCAGCGACGGAGGCAGCCGTGAACCCGGCCGTCACCGACGCACTCCGCCGGGAGGGGCTGATCTCCTTGGACGGGAGCGGCGAGCTCACGAGCAAGGGCGAGCAATGGTTCTCGGCTCTGGCGGCGGCGTCCGACTCTGCTCCCTTGGAGTTTCCGATCTCCGGGCCGGAGCTCATCACCTCGACGTTCGCCCTCGACCGTTAGCGCGGACTAGAGCCGCAGGATCAGGTACAGCTCGTCGCGGTACTCGCCGCGACCGACGCGGATTATCCCGGGGATACGGGCCTTGAGCTCGTATCCCCGGGCCTCATAGAAGCGTTCGGTTCCGGTCTCGCCCCTCACGGTGAGGTGAAGTTGCTCCAACCCGAGACCCCGCGCGGTTTCCTCGGCGGCTCCAAGCAGAGCACCTCCGATCCCGCGACCTTGCAGAGAGGGATGCACCTGCAATCGCTTCACGATCGCGAAGTGCTTGAAGAGGGGGCCGGGTCGCTGCTCGAGGAACAGGAAGCCGACTGGATCTTCGGCCCGGTACGCGACAAGGATCCGGTGCTCACCGGAACGCACCTTTCCGAAGGCCAGATCCGCCATCGGACGAACGTCGTCCTCGGTCACGGGCGGGACGAAGCCCACCGAACCGCCTGCGTTCGACACATCGGTCCAGATGGTCAGCAGCTGCCCCGACAGCCGCTCGTCTAGATCGGGGTTTACCTCGAAGCTGACGTACACCGCGCGCTAGCGGTCCAGCTCGCCGAACTTCTTGAGCCACGCGGTCGTGTACTCGATGATCGAGAGGAAATCCTCCACGCCGCAGTTCTCGTTCGGGGCGTGGATGTTCGAGGTGGGGCGGTGCACGCCCGCCGGGGACACGGTTGGGATCCCAAGCTCCTGCGCGATCACGTACATCGGACCGGTTCCGATCATCATCGGAGCGACCGCAGGAGGTTCATCGAACGTCTCCTCAGCCGCTGCGACCGAAGCGCGCGCGATCAAAGAGTCGGAGGGAGACCGAACCGGATGCTCCATCGAGAACTCATCGATGACGATGTCTCCGTACCCGCGCTTTTCGAGATGGCGGCGCAGCTTGCGCACGATGTCTTCGGGATCTTGGTTGGGGACGAGACGCATGTCCAGCTTCGCCATCGCTTGCTTCGGGAGGACCGTCTTCGACGAGCCCGGGACGGTGAAGCCGGCGACGATCCCCGCGATGTTGCAAGTCGGCTCGAAGAAGTAGCGGCGCAAGAGGTCCAGGCCCTCGGCCCCCCCTACGAAGCTATCGACCCCGAGTCGTTCCTTCTCCTCCTGCTCTTCGAACGGGAACTCTTTGAGCAATTGCATGTCGGTCTCCCCGGGCTCCTCGACGTCGTCGTAGAACCCGTCGATCAGGACCCTTCCGCTCGGGTCGCGAAGCGTTGCAAGTGCCTCGACGAGATGCCACACCGGGCTCGGGGCTATGACGGCGAGTGAAGAGTGCTGATCCTCGCTGAGGTTCTGGTAGTTGAGCTCGACATACGCGAGTCCCTTCGCTCCGAACACGAGCTCGGGTCGTCCCCGATGGTCGATCCCGTGCCCCTCCCAGATGCAACCGTCCGCGGTCAGCCGATCCGAGTAGCGCGTGGCGATGTCGTTGAACGATTTGGAGCCGGTCTCTTCCTCTCCCTCGACCAGGAACTTCACGGCCACCGGAAGATCGCCGTACACCGCGGCGAAGGCTTCAAGGGCGGCGAGGCGCGCGACTAGGTCCCCCTTGTTGTCGGCGGACCCCCGTGCGAAGAAGACGCCATCGCGGATCTCGGGCTCGAACGGCTGCGTGTTCCAGAGCTCGATCGGGTCGACCGGCTGCACGTCGTAATGGTCGTAGATGAGGACGGTCCTGTCGCCGGCTCCCAGGCGGCCGAGGATCGCATCCGGGGCGCCTTCGTAGGTAAGCCGCTCGGTGTCGGCACCCAGACCGCGCAGCTTGGTTTCGACCCACTCGGCCATCTTCACGAGCTCGTCGGGTTGGCCCTCGAGCGAGGCGATCGAGCAAGCCTCCTTCAGCCACCCGACGTACTTGTCTCGGTTGTCCTGGATGTGGTCGCGCACGGACATCTAAGGCCTCCTAACGTCCCGACGCGGTGCCGTGTGGCGCGCATCGTCGGGTTTCGGCTGAAACGGCGAGCGGGAGAGGGGAATCGAACCCCCGTCACAAGCTTGGAAGGCTAGAGCTCTACCATTGAGCTACTCCCGCAGGCCCCCCACCTTATTAGCTCGCCCGATTCCCGGAGAGCGTTCACGCTTACACTGGCACCACCGCGGGGCGTAGCGCAGCTTGGTTAGCGCGCGGCGTTTGGGACGCCGAGGTCGTGGGTTCGAATCCCGCCGCCCCGACCCTTTCCTTCCTATTACCGAGGGAGTCTCCCTTCGGGCAGGACTGTCGGGCCGCCCGGCGAAATTAACCTTCGCCGGGCGTCGCCAGCCCGCTTCATACCTGGGAAGGAGTCGGGGGAGATCTGATGACGAGGAGACTTCTACTCGCGACGCTCAGCCTTTTCTTGCTCGTCGGCGGGGCGATCACGGCAGCCGCCGGCCCCGGCGAACTGAACGGCCGCTTCTTCTTTACGGGGGAGCCGAACGATCAAACGAACAAGTCATCGGATCCCACCGCCAGGTTCGGAAAGGAAGAGCCACAAGGCGAGGTCCCGATCACCCAGACCTCCTCGCAGACTTGTCCCACGGATGTCCCAGGCCACGCGCAGTGTGCCTTCTGGACGGGGGACTACAGCGGGCTGATCGTCGACAATCTCGAGTTCTGCTGGTACTGGAGCTCGACGAACCCGGAGGCCTCTGGTCTGGGTCTCGATATCGAGGTGACGATCTTCGCCGACCCGGCGATGTCCGGCGAGGCGGAGCCGGAGAACATCATCGGCCACGCGACCGTCAATCTCCCAGCCCCCACCCCCCAGCCGCAGAGGTACGTGAGCACCATCGCCGTGCAAGGGAACGTCGAAAAGAAGATGCTCATCCAGGTGGCGCCGGTCTACTCGGACACGGGTCCCGGCAACTCTGTTTATTACGGAGCCCCCGACGCTCTTTCCGCGTTCGGTCCGTCGGGGTCCTGCTCGCCCGAAGGTGGCGGCGAAACGCTCGCATCGCCGAAGGCCACGCTCGGCTTCAAGGACGCCACGCCGAAGCGGGGCACGATCGTCAAGGCCAAGGCGGGAGTTAAGAACTGCAACAAGGAAACGAGGGGCACGAAGATCAAGCTGCAGAGAAGGATCAGCGGTTTCTGGAGGACCCTCGACACGAACAAGCTGGACGGCGACTGCCGGACGATCTTCAAGGTCCGAGCAAAGTTCAAGAAGGCGGTGTTCAGCTCCGTCTGGCCCAAGCAGAGTCCCAAGTACAAGGCGGGCCGGTCCAAACGGCAGACGGTCACGACGCACCGGTAGCTCCGGCCGTCGACGGCGGTCGAAATGGGAGGTTGTGACGGACCCCGGGTCTAGGATGACCGTCCTATGACTCCCCTCGAAACGACCACGGAAAGCGTCGGCAAAGACCAGGTGAAGCTCCGGGTCGAGGTGCCCGAGGACGCCCTCGCGCCGGCCCTGAAGCAGGCCTACGGCCGTTGGGCTCGCGACATGAAGATCCCCGGCTTCCGGAAGGGAAAGGTCCCGCGCCAGCTGATCGACGCCCGGGTGGGACCAGACGTCATCCGCGAGGAAGCCCTTCGTGAGGCGCTGCCCGACCTCTACCGGGAGGCCCTGAAGAACGAGGAGCTGGAGGCCATCGCGCCTCCCGACATCCAGGTCGTCGAGTTCGAGTCGGGCGCACCCATCGTCTTCGAGGCGACGGTCGACATCCGCCCCGAGATCGAGCTGCCGGAGCTGCGGAAGATAAACGTCGAGTCGCCGCCCTACGAGGTCACCGACGAGGACCTGAACGAACAGGTCGATCGGTTGCGCGATCGCTTCGCCGAGCTCGAGAGCATCACGCGAGACGCTCGACGCGGCGACTACGTGCTGATCGATCTCAAGGGATCTCGCAACGGCGAGCCGGTCGAGGGGGCAAGCGCCCCCGACTATCTATATGAGGTGGGATCCGGCACCGGCCCTCCCAAACTGGACGAAGAGCTCGAAGGAGCTCGCCCCGGCGCGATCTTGAAGTTCAACTCGCCGGTGCCGGCCGAGGCCGTTGCCGCCAGCGGCGACCCAGTCGACGTGTCGTTCACGGTGCTCGTCAAGGAGGTCAAGGCCAAGAAGCTGCCGCCTCTGGACGACGAGTTCGCGAAGACCGTTGGTGAGTTCGACACGCTCGACGAGCTGAAAGACGATCTCCGCGGCCGCATCCAGGAGATGAAGATCAATGCGGTCGAAGAAGAGATAAGGAGCCGCGCTCTTCGCTCCCTGGTCGACGCCTCGGATCTCACGCCCCCCGAGAAGCTCGTCGAGGGGGAGTTCAACCACCGCATGGAACACATCGAGGAAGACCTCAAGAAGGCCGGGATGTCGCTGTCCGAATACGGACAACGGGTCGATTCGACCGAGCTCGAGATTAGGCGCGACGTTCGAGAGGAAGCGGCGCGGTCCGTAAAGGCGGAGTTGCTGCTGGAAGAGGTCGCGCGCCAGAACGAGATCGAGGTCTCCCAAGAGGACCTGGGGCTCGAGATCGCATACCTCGCGGCCCGCACCCAGAGCGACCCGAAGGAGCTCGCGGAACAACTCGTCTCTCAGGGGCGTTTAGGACCAGTGGCGGCAGACGTCATTCGTCGGAAGGCGCTGGACATCGTGGTCGACGAGATGAACGTGGTGGGGCGGCCACCTAAGCCGCCGACCCCGACGGAGGATGCGGAGGTGGAGGTCGACGCGGCCCCAATCACCGCAGAGGTGACGGATGCAGACCAAACCTCCGGCTAATGGCAGACTGAACGACTAAGAAGAGGCCCGAGAGGGCGTGGAGGATCAGATGAACCAGGACGACGCTTACAAGAACTACCTCGTTCCCGTTGTCGTCGAGCAGACGAGCCGCGGCGAGCGATCCTTCGACATCTATTCGCGCCTTCTGAAGGAGCGGATCGTGATGCTCGGGACGCCGATCGATGACCAGGTCGCGAACCTGATCGTGGCACAGCTGCTGCACCTCGAGTCAGAGGATCCCGAGAAGGACATCAACATCTACATCAACTCGCCGGGTGGCCAGGTGTACGCCGGCATGGCGATCTACGACACGATGCAGTACATCAAGCCTGATGTTTCGACGATCTGCGTCGGCATGGCGATGTCGATGGGCGCGATCCTGCTGCTCGGTGGAAAGAAGGGCAAGCGCTATGCGCTGCCCAACTCGAAGATCATGATCCACCAGGGTTCCGCTGGGTTCTCGGGGACGCCGGCCGACATCGACATCCAGGCGCGCGAGGTGCTGTCCCTGCGCAAACGGATGGCCGAGATCATCGCCGAGCACACCGGTCAGAAGTACGAGCAGGTCGAAAAAGACATCGATCGCGACCGCTTCATGACCTCGGAAGAGTCGAAGGCCTACGGTATTATCGACGAGGTCCTCGCAAGCCGGACGCTTGCGGAGAAGAAGGGCGAAGCGTTGATGCCCGGGGAACCGACAAGGATCGTCCGGGAAGAACCTCAGATCTCGCCGGTCGAGGATCCTGAGGCGTAAGGGGGAATCTGAGTGCCCAAGTTCGGGGACGGCGGCGATCTTCTCAAGTGCTCCTTCTGCGGCAAGTCGCAGAAGCAGGTCAAGAAGCTCATCGCGGGACCAGGCGTGTACATCTGCGACGAGTGCATCGACCTGTGCAACGAGATCATCGAAGAGGAGCTCGCGGAAACTCCCGAACTGAAGCTCGAGGACCTTCCCAAGCCCAAGCAGATCTACGAGTTCCTTAACGACTACATCGTCGGTCAGGAGCAAGCCAAGAAGGTCCTGTCCGTCGCGGTCTACAACCACTACAAGCGGATCCAGGTCGGCGCCAAGCAAGAAGGTGATGTCGAGCTCGCTAAGTCCAACATCATCTTGTTGGGCCCCACGGGTTGTGGGAAGACCCTCCTCGCTCAGACCCTCGCTCGGATGTTGAACGTGCCGTTCGCGATCGCGGACGCCACTGCTCTCACCGAGGCCGGGTACGTCGGCGAAGACGTCGAGAACATCCTTCTCAAGCTGATCCAGTCCGCCGACTACGACGTGAAGCGCGCCGAGACCGGCATCATCTACATCGACGAGATCGACAAGATCGCCCGCAAGAGCGAGAACCCGTCAATCACGCGAGACGTGTCGGGCGAGGGCGTTCAGCAAGCTCTTCTCAAGATCCTCGAGGGGACGACCGCGAGCGTTCCTCCTCAGGGGGGCCGGAAGCATCCTCATCAAGAGTTCATCCAGATCGACACGACGAACGTTCTGTTCATCTGCGGAGGTGCTTTCGCCGGCCTCGAGAAGATGATCGAGACCCGCATCGGTCGCAAGGGGATCGGGTTCGGCGCCGACGTTCGCACCAACGAAGAGCGCGATGTCGGCGACGTCCTTAAGCACGTGCTTCCCGAGGATCTCTTGAAGTTCGGTCTCATCCCCGAATTCATCGGTCGTCTTCCGGTCATCACGACCGTCCACAACCTCGACAAGGAAGCGCTCATCAGCATCCTCACCGAGCCGAAGAACGCTTTGATCCGCCAGTACCACAAGTTCTTCGAGTACGACGGTGTCGAGCTCGAATTCACCGACGACGCGTTGGTGGCGGTGGCAGAGCAATCGATGCTTCGCAAGACGGGCGCCCGTGGCCTGCGAGCCATCCTCGAAGAGGTGCTGCTCAACGTGATGTACGACCTGCCGAGCCGCGACGACGTCGGCAAGTGCGTTATCAACCGCGAGGTCGTGCTCGAGAAGGTCAACCCGACGCTGGTCCCGCGCGCCAAGGAGCGCTCCGAGCGACCTGCCCGCGGGGAGCGCTCCGCTTAAAGCACCGCTTCGTTGAAGCCAAAGATCTGGATCGCAGGGGCGTTGACCCTGGCCGTCGTCGCCGGGGGAGGTCTGCTTGCGACCAAGGTCTTCTTGGGAGCGAAGAGCGATGACGCCGTTCATC
The DNA here is from genome assembly GCA_034665685.1 of Actinomycetota bacterium. GTDB lineage: Bacteria > Actinomycetota > CADDZG01 > CADDZG01 > WHSQ01 > JAUJNU01. The sequence goes on from JAXDJL010000115.1 coordinate 10,277, forward strand.
TCGTGCCCGCAGATGCCGGCGCCTATCTCAATCTCTTCGTACGCCCGTCGAACGCTCAGAAGATGGCGCTGGAGGACTTCCTCGCCAAGTTCCCCCAATTGGGGGACTCGTTCGAAGATGCCAGAGACGCATTGATCGACGTGCTGGATCCCGAGCTGGCCAAGATCGGCCTCGAGTTCGAGGCGGACGTCGATCCTTGGCTGGGGGATCAGATCGCTTTCTACGTGATGCCCCCGGAGGTAGATGTGTCGCAGTCGGGAGAAGGCGAGTTTGATCTTGCTCCTGTCACCCAACCGGACGTGGCGGCCATCATCTCGGTGAAGGACGACGACGCGGCCCAGGACGCCGTCGACAAGGTCCTCGCGTCCGAGGATCTCGAAGCCGAGGGAGCGTCCTATGAGGGGACCGACTACCTGCTGGTTCCGCAGGACGATGTCGACGTGGCGGTCGGCTTCCTCGAAGACTTCATGATCCTCGGCACGGAACCCGCGCTGAAGCTTTCGGTCGACGCCTTCCGAGGCGACTCTCTGGACGAGAGCAACGCGTACGAAGCGGCCGTCGGTGGATTCGCGGACGATCAACTGGCGACGATGTACTTCGACACCGAAAGTCTCGTCGCGGCGACCGTCGATGCGAGCGCGATCCCCACCGAGGACAGGGCCGGCATGGCGGGCCTCGCCGAAAGTGGGCCCATCGCAGTCGCCCTCCACGTCAGATCGGACGCGGCGGTCCTCGAGGCATCGATCGGACTTCCCGACGATCCAGCTCTCCTGGACATCGTGGATGGGTTCGCGGGTGAGGGGGCCGGACGGATCCTGGATTCGCTTCCGAGCGACACCTGGTTCGCGTTCGGCGTGCCCCAGCTGGGACGAGCCGTGTCCGGGCTCGTGGCCTCGATCGAGGGTGCGTCTCCCACGGTTGGATCGGACGAGCTCTCCGAGGCATTCGAAAGCCAGACCGGCTTGGACCTCCAGGAAGACGTTCTTTCATGGATGGGGAGCACGGGGTTATTCGTGCAAGGCACGATCGTCCGCGATCTCGGTGGAGCGCTCGTTATCGAGTCCTCCGACGCGGACAAGACCGATGCCGTGGTGGCCCGTATCCGGGAGGCCGTCGACTCGGAGGACCCGACCAGCGCTCAGGATTTCGAGGCCGGCGGGCTGACCGGTTTCTCGGTCGCTCTGCCGCCTCCGGCGGCGCCGATCTTCGTCATGGGCGGCGACCGCGCCGTCATCGCTTACGGCGAGAGGGCGCTGAACGACGCTCTGGCTCCCGCGTCGGCGCTTGGCGACAGCGACCAGTTCTCCCAAGCGATCGACGGCCTCGGCGATGGGTACGAGCCGACCTTCTACTTCGATCTGACGGCGATCCCAAAGCTCGTGCAAGCCTTCACGGTGTTCGGAGGCGACCCGGGTCCCTCATACGAGAGCGACGTGAAACCGGTACTCGAGTCACTCGACTACGCGGTTGTCGGCTCGAAGCGAGAGGATGAGACGCTTCTGCAGCGCTTCGTGATCGGGGTGCAAGATGGCGAAGAGTAAAGGGCCGGATCTAGGAGCTATCGAGCGGCGCTGGCGCGAGTTCTGGGAGAAGTCCCGCTTGTACGCGTACGACCCGTCGCGTGGGCGAGACGAGACGTTCGTCGTAGACACACCGCCCCCCACTGCGAGCGGTTCGCTGCACACCGGCCACATGTTCTCCTACACACACACGGACCTGATGGTGCGGTACCGGCGGATGCGCGGGGACAACATCTTCTATCCGATGGGGTGGGACGACAACGGGCTGCCGACCGAGCGGCGCGTGCAGAACGTCTTCAACGTGCGATGCGACCCCTCGCTTCCGTACGACCCGAATCTGGAGATCGAATTCGGTCGGGAGGGAGAGATCATCCCGGTCTCCCGAACAAACTTCATCGAGCTCTGCGACTCGGTCGTCCAAGTTGACGAGAAGAAGTTCCAGGAGGTCTTCGAGCAGGTTGGTCTCTCCGTCGATTGGCACGAGACCTACACAACGATCGGCGAACGATCTCGTTACGTGAGCCAGCTCTCCTTCCTTCATCTGATCGAGAAGGGGCTCGCCGAGCATCGAAAGGCCCCCACCATGTGGGACGTCGACTTCCAATCCGCCGTGGCTCAGGCCGAGGTCGAGGATCGCGAGAAGGAGGGAGCCTTCTACAAGATCCGGTTCGGCGTCGAAGGCGGTGACGATTTCCTGATCGCCACCACTCGGCCGGAGTTACTCCCCGCATGCATCGCCGTCACCGCTCATCCGGATGACAAGCGGTACGCACATCTGATCGGCAAGAACGCGATCACGCCGCTGTTCGAGGCGCCGGTGCCGATCATCGCGGACGAGGCGGCCGATCCCGAGAAGGGGACCGGCATCCTGATGATCTGTACCTTCGGAGACGCTCAGGACGTTGAGTGGTGGCGAGAGCTCGGCGTACCGGCTCGCGAGATCATCGCCCGTAACGGCACGATCCTGGCGGCGCCCTGGGGTGAGGACCAATGGGTGTCTCGAGATCCGCACAAGGCAAAGACGCATCACGACAAGCTCGTTGGTCTGTCCATCAATCAAGCTCGCCGGGCGATCGTCGACACCCTCAACGAAGAGGGGGCCGTGGAGGGGGAGCCGGAGAAGACCCGCCGCCCGGTCAAGTTCTACGAGAAGGGCGACCGCCCTCTCGAGTTCGTCGTCTCGCGGCAATGGTTCATCCCGGTGATGGACAAGAAGAAGGAGCTGATCGCCCAGGGACGGAAGATCGCGTGGCATCCCGACATGTTCAGGAGGCGATACGAGGATTGGGTGGAGGGACTCAACCAGGATTGGTGCGTGAGCCGTCAGCGATTCTTCGGTGTCCCGATCCCTGTTTGGTACGGAGTCGATGGTGACGGGCACGTCGACTACGACAAGAAGATGTTCCCCGATGCCGCCGATCTCCCCGTCGACCCGGCCGAGCGACCGCCGCCGGGATACACGGAAGAACAGCGGGGTAAGCCCGGTGGGTTCGTCGGCGACCCGGACATCTTCGACACCTGGGCGACCTCAGCTCTCACTCCACTGATCGCTTCTGGTTGGCCGGACGACATGGAACGCCACCGCAAGCTCTATCCGAACGATCTCAGACCGAACGCGCACGACATCATCAGGACGTGGGACTTCGTGACGATCACGCGGTCCTACTTGGAGGACGGATCGATCCCGTGGACCGATGTCGCCATCAGCGGCTGGATCCTCGATCCCGACCGCAAGAAGATGGGGAAGTCCAAGGGCAACGCGGTCGTTCCGACCGCGATGCTGGACGAGTTCGGTTCCGATGCGGTGAGGTA
>JAXDJL010000116.1:0-3336 GCA_034665685.1 Actinomycetota bacterium
ATCCCATGGATCCGGTGATCGCCCGTCATCTCCGGATGGAAGCTCGAGGCGAGGACGTTCCCTTGGCGCACCAACACCGGTCGCTCGTCGACCGATGCCAACACGTCGACCCCGTCGCCGACCTGAGCTACGGCGGGAGCGCGGATGAACACTGCTCTGAAGGTCCCGTCCAGGCCCTCAACATCGAGATCGGCTTCGAACGAATCAACCTGGCGGCCGTACGCGTTGCGCTCCACCGAGATGTCGAGTCCTCCGACGCGGTGCGGCGCCGGGTCACGCCCGGTTACCTCGTTCGCCAGGAGGATCATCCCCGCGCAGGTTCCGTACACGGGAAGACCCTCGGTGACGCGCGCCCGAAGGGGCTCGAGCAACTCGAAGCGATCGAGCAGCTTGCCGATGGTGGTGGACTCGCCTCCCGGAAGCACTAGCGCGTCGACCTCTTCCAACTCGGCGGGACGCTTGACCTGCCGCGGCGTTCCGCCCGCGGACTCGATCGCGTGCGCGTGCTCTCTAACGTCTCCCTGCAGGGCGAGGATCCCGATCTTCAAGCTCTACCAACCCCGCTTCGCCAAACGCTCGGCGTCCGGGATCTGGTCCACGTTGATGCCGACCATCGCTTCACCCAAGCCGTGGGAGACCTTGGCGATGATGTCCGCATCGTTGAAGTAGGTGGTCGCTTCGACGATGGCGCGAGCGCGCGCCGCGGGGTCTCCGGACTTGAAGATGCCCGACCCAACGAACACGCCGTCCGCGCCTAGTTGCATCATCAGGGCAGCATCTGCGGGGGTCGCGATGCCCCCGGCGGTGAAGAGCACGACCGGGAAGCGGCCGGTGTCGGATATCTCGCGCACGAGATCGTAGGGAGCCCGAAGCTCCTTGGCCTCGGCCATCAGCTCCTCGGGGCCCAACGAGCCGAGCTTGCGGATGCCCGACAGGATCGAGCGCATGTGACGCACGGCCTCGACGACGTTGCCGGTGCCGGCCTCGCCCTTCGATCGGATCATCGCCGCGCCCTCGCCGACGCGACGGAGCGCCTCGCCGAGATTCGTCGCGCCGCACACGAAAGGAACCGTGAAGTCCCACTTGTTCACGTGATGAGACTCATCGGCTGGAGACAGGACCTCGGACTCGTCGATGTAATCGACGCCGAGCGATTGCAGCACCTGCGCCTCAACGAAATGGCCGATACGACACTTCGCCATAACCGGGATCGACACCGCGTCGACGATCTGGGCGACCCTCTCGGGATCCGCCATCCTGACCACGCCGCCCTCGGCGCGGATGTCTGCCGGGACGCGCTCCAAGGCCATCACCGCAACGGCGCCGGCCTCTTCGGCGAGCTTCGCCTGATCGACCGAGGTGACGTCCATGATCACGCCGCCCTTGAGCATCTCGGCGAGCCCGCGCTTGACCCGGGCGCCTCCCACTTCTTTCGACATCTCGTTCACGGGACTCTCCTCCTCTAGGCCCCCAGTTTAAGGGGCTATCCCTGTGGAGCTATAAGTCCAGGACCTCGACGGCACGCTGCTCCGTGGAGGGGTCGCCGCCCTCGGGAACGAACCATCGGACGCCCGCTCGCTCGGGACGCGGAGACGCCTTCCTCAGCGCCGAGGCCAGGGCGGGCGGGTAGCGAGTGAGGGTCACCGAGGCGATGTCTTCCGCCAGCCCCGCCGGCCGGATGGCTCCTCGGCCCTGCACGCGCACGAGACAGTGGGCCACGACCGCCTCCAGCTCGGTTCGGGTGTAGCCGGCGACGAGCCCCGTCGTGAAGCCGATGGACGGCGACCGACCCCCGATCACGAACGCGTTCGCCTCATCGTCATCGAGAACCCCAACCAAGGGAGGTGCGACGCCGAGGTCCGACGCGAGGCCCTCGACCATGTTCGAGAGCCGCGGCTGTTCGCCCGGTGCGATCTCGCGAGCACCCAATGCAGCGAACGAACGTTTCGCCCCCACCCGGTTCCGCGCGACCACCGCCCAGACGATCGCCGCGAGAACGACCGCGCCTGCTACTACTGCCCAGATCATGGGTAGCCCGGTCCTTTCGAGAGCGTCATCCGGAACCTCGTGGAGTACGACCCCAGATCGCTGTCCAGGTTGACCACTCCCTTGGACTTCACCACCGCGAGAGTCTGTGGGTCGACCCACGACGCGATATCGGAGCGACCGCGGAGCTCGCCGCGGTAGTTGGTGACGGTGAACACCTTCATCGTCTGGATGACCTTGCCGCCGACCATCACGGTCTCGCGAGACACGACGGCCGCCTCGTAGTCCCCGGAAACGTCTCCATCCCAACTGCCGTCCCAGTGCCTGCCGACCTCCAGGTCGGAGACGAGCTGCAAGACGGGCGGGTCCGGGCGATAGGTCCTCTCGAACTCGAACCCGCGATAGACGAGGCGTGTATAGACCTCGAGCACTGAGGCGGCACGGCCCTCGTATCTCGTAGTGATCCGAACGACGCCTTCGTCGGAGCGTTCCTCGGTGACGACGGTGGCATCTCTGCCACTTCCGCTCGAGACGTGCGCCCGGGTCACCGACTCGGGAGGAAGCATCTCCCTCTCGCACGATCCCGCGCAGTACTCCCGATAGCCGCTCTGTGCGTAGGTGTAATCCCCCGGCTCCAGAAACAACGCGGCGTCGTGCTCGCCGCCGCCCCGGTCGGACACGGATCCGTCCACGCCTTCGCCGCCATCTCCTCCGCTCCCTTGGGCGCCATCGTTACCGTCCGCGGCCCCCGGCTCGGCGGCGCCCGCGTCACCCCCGCTCTTCCCGGACTTGTCGCCGGCGTTGTCGTCCTTGTCTATGGACTTGCCTTGACCTCCGGGGGACGCGGACGAGCCCGAGTCGGACGGCAGCTTCAGGACGCGCGGCTCGGTCGGCTCGCTCGAGCAGCCAGCAAGCACCAGCAGCGCGGCGCAGAGCCACAGGGATCTCGATCGCAACATCACCCCATGATGCCCGCAAGTGCCCGCTTGGTGGGACTTCTTACTCGTAGCGGAGCGCCTCGATGATCGGGGTCCCCGCCGCCAGACGGCTGGGCACGGCCCCGGCCGCGACCGACGCCACCGCGCCGCTCACGAGAGCGACGCCGAGCAGACCCCAGGGGGCATGGAACGAGACGCTCCACGAGAACTGGACCTCCATGATCTGCGTCATGACGTAGCCCAGGATCAGCCCGAGGAGCGCGGCGCCGGCGCTTCCGATGAGACCAATCAGCGCGGCCTCGATCACGACGCTGCGACGAAGCTGCCGAGCGCTCATGCCCAGGGCGCGCGACAGGCCCGACTCCCATCTCCGCTCGAATACGGCCGTGAACATCGTGTTCGCGATGGTCAG
>JAXDJL010000117.1:0-3881 GCA_034665685.1 Actinomycetota bacterium
TTGCCGGGCAGCGGCCGCATCATGAGCCCGAGGTGAGCGGCGACCGAGCCGCCCTCGTAATGGAGGAAGTGGGCACCGGCCTCACATACGACCTCATCGCCAGGACGCGCCAGCGCTCCCAGCGACACCTGATTGCCCATCGACCCGGTTGGAACGAACAGGCCGCGCTCCTTGCCGAGGAGGTCGGCGGCGTACTCCTGAAGAGAGTTGACGGTGGGGTCGTCGCCGAAAACGTCGTCGCCGACCTCGGCCTCGGCCATGGCGCGGCGCATCTCGGGAGTCGGCCGGGTAACAGTGTCGGAGCGAAGGTCTATGAGCTTGTCCACGCCCCCACTCTAAAGCCGACGTGGGTTATCCGAAGAAGACCTCGGCCGTCGCGTAGAGCTCGGGGTCCAGCGTCTTTAGGGTTCCGACACCCTCGCGGAGCGGGACCCTGTTCACCTTCGAGCCCTGCAGAGCAACCATCTTTCCGTAGTCCTTCTCGTTCACCGCGTCGATGGCAGCGATGCCGAACCGAGTGGCGAGGACGCGGTCAAACGCCGTGGGCGTGCCGCCCCTTTGGATATGGCCGAGGATCGTCACGCGCGTCTCGTACCCGGTCCGTTCCTCTATCTCTCGCTCGAGGGTCACGCCGATCCCACCGAGCTTCACGTGGCCAAAGGCGTCCTTCTGCTCGTCCTTCAGAGCTTCGTCGCCGTTCACCGGAGTGGCGCCCTCCGCGACCACGACTATCGAGAAGGTCTTGCCCTTGCTGTGACGGCGGCGGAGATGCTCGCAGACCTGGTCGATGTCGAACGGCTTCTCGGGCACCAGGATCGCGTCCGCCCCGCCGGCGATCCCCGAGTACGTCGCGATCCAGCCCGCGTGCCGGCCCATGACCTCGAGGATGATGACGCGGTTGTGCGACTCGGCGGTCGTGTGCAACCGGTCGATCGCGTCGGTGCAGATCTGCACCGCGGTGTTGAACCCGAACGTGAAGTCGGTCGCGTTGAGGTCGTTGTCGATCGTCTTCGGAACGCCCACGACATTGACCCCGTCGGTCGATAGCTTCTCTGCAACCCCGAGGGTGTCCTCGCCGCCGACGGCGATCAGCGCCTCGATGTTCTCGGCGACCAGGTTCTCCTTGACGCGCTCGACGCCGTTCTCCTCCTTGAAGGGGTTCGTCCTCGAGGATCCCAGGATCGTTCCGCCCCGGGGAAGCAGGCCCGATGTGTTCTCGAGGTTGAGGTCCATCATCTCGTTCTGGAGCACCCCTCGCCACCCGAAGCGGTAGCCGACGATGGCGTGGCCGAAGTCGTTGACGCCCTTGCGAACGACCGCCCTGATCACCGCGTTGAGCCCGGGGCAGTCCCCTCCCCCGGTCAGGATCCCGATCCGCGCCACCCCAGCCTCCTCACGAGCACATGGACAAAACCGAGGCAAACATAGTCCGCCGGTCAGGGCGGACTCAATACCGGCCCCGGGAACGCCGAAACCATAGGTAGTGAACCGGAACCTTGGGGGCTCCGAGGGTTGGGCATCCCGCCCGCTCGCGCGGACCCTGCGCATAGCGTTGAGCGCCGGCCTGGCCTTGGGCTGCGCGCTCGCCGCAACGCGCCCGGCACAGGCGGTCGATCTCGAGACGATCCGCGCCAGGGCGCAGGCTGCGGCCGACCAGGTGAGCGCTCTCGAGCACGACCTCTCCTCCCTCGAGGCCAAGAAGAGCGAGCTGGACGCCTCGATCACGGAGGCAAGCCAGGCACTCGGCACCGTCGACCTCGAGAGGCAGGAAGCCGATGCGCGGTATCAGAGGGCGGTAGACCGCTACGTCGACCGGGCGGTCATGGCGTACATGAACGGTCCCTCTTCCGACCTCGCGCTGATCCTCTCGGCCGGCTCGATCCCCGACATGTACTCGGTGGCGCAAGCATTGGGTCATGCCGCCGACGAGGACGTGCGAGCGATCGACGAATTGATCGCGGCCCGCGAGGACGCCGAAACATCACAAGCTCACATCGACGCGCGCAAGCAGGATCTCCTGGCGGCTCGAGCCCAGGCCGACGCCGTGAGCCAGGAGATCGGAAGCGCGCTGGCCGAGAGACGCTCTGTCGTTGCCGACCTCGCCTCTCAGATCGATGCCCTCGAGGCGCAGGCGCGCGAGGCCGCTGAGCAAGCGGCCGGAGCGAGCTCTACCGGTTACGCGTATTCGGGCGGAACCCCCGCAGACGAGCTGCTCGCCCTCCTAGGGCCGGCGGGTCCCAGCGCCGGGGTCCCCGAAGGCTTCGCTCGCACGGGCATCACCTTCGAAGGGACGGCATCGTGGTACGGGCCGGGCTTCGAGGGGAACCACACCGCGAGCGGAGACGTCTTCGATTCTTCCCTCTACACAGCCGCCAGCAAGGAGCTTCCCCTTCACTCCTATCTCTACGTGGAGCACGAGGGACGCGGGGTCGTGGTGTTGATCAACGATCGGGGGCCGTACGTCGGCGATCGGATCCTCGACCTCAGCCACGCGGCCGCGCAAGCGATCGGGATCTCCGGTCTGGGGTGGATCGAAGCAGAGGTCTTGATCACGACCAATTAACCGGGCGACGCGGGCCACCCCTCGGGTAGGTTTCCGTGGCCATGCCCGAGCTGATCCTTTCGATAGACGCAGGCACGACCGGCATCACGGTCTTGGTTCTCGATGCGGAGACCCAGGTCCTCGGCCGCTCCTACTCGGAGTTCACGCAGCACTTCCCCCAGCCCGGATACGTCGAGCACGACGCGGAAGAGATCTGGACCGTGACGAAGAAGGTGGCCGCCGACGCGCTGTCTCGCGCCGGAGCGGAAGGCAGTGATCTCGCGGGGATAGGGATCACCGACCAGCGCGAGACGACCGTCCTTTGGGACCGCGCCACCGGCCAACCGATCTCGCACGCGATCGTGTGGCAGGACCGCAGATCCGCGCCGATCTGTGAACGGCTCAAAGAACAGGGGCTCGATCCCGAGATCCGCGAGCGTACCGGCCTTCTCTTCGATCCCTACTTCTCCGGCACCAAGATCATGTGGATGCTCGAGAACCTGGAGGGGGCGCGGAAGCGCGCGGAGGCCGGCGAGCTCGCCTTCGGCACGATCGACAGCTGGCTCATCTGGAAGCTCACCGGAGGCGAAGTCCACGCGACGGAGCCGTCCAACGCCTCGCGCACGTTGCTCTTCAACCTGGAGGACGCGGCATGGGACCCGTGGATCCTCGAGCAGCTCGACATCCCCCCGTCCCTCCTGCCCGAGATCAAACCGACGAGCGGCCTCTTCGGCACCGCAACGCCGGAGCTCGTCGGGCATCCGGTGCCGATCACGGGCGTCGCCGGCGATCAACAAGCGGCCCTCTTCGGCCAGGCCTGCTTTAACCCCGGGATGGCCAAGAACACGTACGGAACGGGATCGTTCGTCCTCCTCAACACCGGCGGCGAGGTGCAGCGCTCGACGCACGGCCTCCTGACGACGGCCGCGTGGGATGTCGGTGACGGCCCCCAGTACGCGCTCGAGGGCAGCATCTTCGTCACAGGTGCCGCGATCCAGTGGTTGCGCGACGGGCTCGAAGTGATCGAGGCGGCCGACGAGACCGAGGCCCTTGCATCCTCGGTCGACGATGCCGGGGGCACGTTCCTGGTCCCTGCCTTCGCGGGCCTAGGCGCCCCGCACTGGGATCCTTACGCGCGCGGCGCCTACCTGGGGATCACGAGGGGCACCACCAAGGCTCACCTTGCACGGGCCGCGGTGGAGGCGATGGCCTTCCAGACGAGGGACGTCGTCGACGCCATGACCAAGGACGCGGGGATGCCGCTCGCGGAGCTGAGGGTCGATGGGGGGGCCAGCGTCATGGACCTCCTGTGCCAGTTCCAAGCCGATCAGCTGGGCGT
>JAXDJL010000118.1:0-5789 GCA_034665685.1 Actinomycetota bacterium
GAAGATGTTATTGGCGCTCCAGAAGGCCTCGATGGACTCCTCCAACTGAGGGAAGGAGACCCGGGCATCTACCGGTCTATAAAGTTCGTCGGACACGGCGCAAGAGTAACGGGGCCGGGTGGCGGACCACGCTCCGTGGCGCCTCCGCCGCGGGGTCGATATCGGAGCCTCAGATGGTCGAAGGGTGACACATTCGTGTGCTATCGTCCCCGGCCCATGAGCGCCCCTAGGACGAGATCCTCAGGGCGGGCGGCGGCGGCTCGATCCAAGGCTTCCACGGCTCGGTCGACCCCCGCACGATCGGGGGCTGCGAAGGGCCGCGCCGCCTCGGCGAAGAAAACCACCGCAAAGTCTGGAGCCAAGAAGACCGTGAAGAAGACCACCGTCAAAAAGACGACCGGCAAGAAGCCGGCTGCGAAGAAGACCCCCGCGACGAAAGCACCCAAGAAGACCCCCGCGCGGAAGCCCGCTCCCAAGACGACGGCTCCGAAGAAGACCGTCGCCAAGAAAACCACCTCCAAGGGGACCGCCGTCCCCAAGAAGACGGTGGCGCCGAAGACCGCTGCGCCGAAGACCACGGCCAAGAGTGCGCCCGCCAAGACCTCGGTCCCCAAGAAGGCCCCCGCCGCTAAGTCGGCCGCCCCCGCGGTCCCTCCGAAGCCCTCGCTCGTCCCGGCGGCGATCCGCCGGCCCGCACCCAAGCCGGCCCCTCGGCCCACCAAGCCTCCCAAGCTCGATCTACCCCAGATCAGGCAGCGGCTCGAGACCGAGCGAGACGAGTTGCACCACCGGATCGAAGAGCTGGAGCAGGACGCCAACGGCCCCCAATCGGAGATGACCGGTGAGGTTGGGATCATGGGCGAGGACTTTGCGGACGCCGGGACGGCGACGTTCGATCGCGAACGCGATCTGTCGATCCGGAACAACATCAGGGACCTGATCGATCAGGTCGAGCGCGCCCTCGAGAGCCTCGACGCCGGCACCTATGGCATATGCGAACGCTGCGGCCGCTACATCGATGCAGCGCGGTTGAAGGCGCTTCCTCATGCACTCATGTGCCTCGACTGCAAGCGACGCGAAGAGCGCATCCGCTAGTGCACGGAGCACTAGCTTTGGGGTGAAGCCTTACGGCCGACTGCTTGGGGCCGCCGCGCTCGTGGTCGCGGCGGACCAGGTAACGAAGACGCTCGCACTTGAGAATCTGAAACACGACTCGGTCGAGGTCATTCCCGGACTTCTCAGTCTGCGCATCACCTACAACTCCGGCGGCGCGTTCGGCATCTTCCAAGGGATGCCACTCGTATTCCTCCTCGCGGGGTTGGTGATCGGAGCCGTCATCCTTTTGTGGGTGCGAAGCATGGACGACGGCGCGTGGCTGCTTCCTTTCGGCATCGTCCTCGGCGGAGGCCTCGGGAACGTGATCGACCGGATCGTCCGCTCGCCGGGCGGCGAGGTCGTCGACTTCATCGACTTCCACGTGGGCGATTTCCAGTGGCCGCTGTTCAACCTGGCCGACATGGCAATCGTCGTAGGGGTTGGTTTGATCCTCATCTTCAATAGTCGTGCGGAGAAACGCGATGCGGATGAGGCCGGAACCGCGGACGAGCCGTCCGAGCGGGGATCCCGATGATCGGGTTCTCTCCGTCTCCCGAGGAGGTGGGGGAGCGCGTCGACGTCGTCGTGACGAAGCGGAGCGGTCGTCCGCGGAAGCTATGTCAGGAGGCCATCCGTCTCGGCGAGGTCACCGTCAACGACAACCAAGTGCGGCCCAGTTACCGACTGGACGACCAAGACGTGGTCGCCGGCGAGGTGATCGAGCGCACGGCCGCGGGACCCCAAGCAGAGGACATCCCGCTGCACATCGTGTGGGAGGACGAGCGAGCGATGGTCATCTCCAAGCCCGCCGGTCTCGTCACTCATCCGGCTCACGGCCACACCGAGGGAACGCTCGTCAGCGCGCTGCTCAACTCGGGCCGGCCGCTGGCGGACCCGGGATCGATCCGTCCCGGACTCGTCCATCGCTTGGACAAGGACACGTCCGGTCTTCTGGTGATCGCGAAGGACGACGACGCGCGCGACGCTCTCGTGGAAGGCATCAAAGAGAGGACCGTGGAGCGGAGGTATCGCGCTCTCGTGCGCGGCGAGCTGAGCTCGGCCTCGGGGACGGTCGACGCCGCCATCGGGAGGCACCCTCAAAGGCGGACGGTCATGGCGGTGGTGGCGGACGGCAAGCCGGCAGTGACTCACTTCCAGGTGCTCACCTCGACCGGTGCTGCGAGCCTTCTCGACGTGCGGTTGGAGACGGGACGGACGCACCAGATCCGCGTACACCTCGCCCACCTCGGCCATCCGGTGCTGGGCGACGGCACGTATGGGGGCCGCTCCGAGCTGTCGAGATCGCTCGGCCTCGAGCGACCCTTCCTCCACGCGTGGCGACTCGCTTTCCCGCATCCGACGGACGGTCACCTAGTAGAGGTCGAGGACCCGCTCCCCGAAGACCTAGCCAGCGCCCTAGCCAAGGCAGGCATCCCCCCACCAGAGTGAAGCGTCAGGATGATCGAATGTTTCGGTCACGGCTAGGTCAGAGCGAGGTTGAACGGTGAAGCGGGTATTAGTCGGGGGGCTGGCGGTACTGATCCTCGGTGGCGTCGCGACTCTCGCTGCCGTGCAGCTATCGACGCTCGGCGACGAAAAGGCCGTCGCAGAGCGAAGGGCGCACCTCCTTGCCCTCCGTGTAAGAGGACTTGAGGACACGATCGAGGATCTCGAGGATGAGACTCTTCGCCGTTTCAAGGCGACCCGAGAGGCTCGCACCCGTTCGGCTGCTCTGAACCGAGCTCTACGACGAGCGCGGGAGCGATTGTCCGCACGGACCTGTTTTACGCCTCCCGGCAGGCCCCCGGTTCGGTGGTACAGGCGCGGACCTCTGCGAGGAGACATCGATGGGGACGGGTCGACAGACTCGGTAGTCCTGGTGGCGCGTCCGGGGCCGCGGCCCGAAGGCTGCCGGTACATCCTTAGGGCTGAAACCGCTGCTGCCACCTTCTTCGGCGGAGTGGGGGATGAGCGGAAGGTGTCGAAGTTCGATATCGACCTGGGCTTCCTGGTGGAACTGAATGGAGACCCGGGTTACGAGATCCTCGTGCGGAGCGGCCACCCCGCGGCGGGAGAGCTCTTCACCGCGTTCACGCTGGAGGCCGGCCGACTCACGGAGGTGCGGAACTCCGACGGAGACCCCTTCTCCGTCGGTAACTTCTGGACGGCGGGCGTCGGGGGCAACGTCGATTGCCTTCAGGATGGCAACTTGGTGAGTAGCGGTTACAGCTACGACCCCAAACGAAACGGCTACTACGGCGTCACTCGAACCTTCTTCGACGTCGCTGGTTCGTTCGCCACCGAGATCGGGTCTGAGCATCTGAGGGTCCCTGCCCCCCACGGCCTGGGTCGCTTCCCCGAGCTCAGCGGTCGCGACGACAGCGTCGTTCCCAGCTGCCCCCGCCCTTAGTTCGCGGCAGGTTTCTCCGGGGCGTGGTGCACGTTATGTGTGCAGGATTCCCCTGAGAAAGGGAGGAGGCGCCTGCCGGGACCGTTCTTTGGCACTTGGTGGGCTTATAGGGCCCATGGTGTGCCAAAGAACGCTCTGGGCCCCCTTCGGGACGGAATCCACAGGTGTTTCCACAGGAAATCGGGCTTGTTATGCCCACCACTGCCGGGGTTGGCTGGAGATGGGACTTTTCGGCCCCGCTCGCTCTATCTCCGCAGGTAGAAGGCAGTCCTTGCTTCGGGAGGCGGAGCCGATATACAAACGAACGACACAGTTGTAATTCGCTCTTCGGGGTGAGACAGCCTTTTTCCGGGTGGGAGTCACTTGAGCTTCGTTCATCTACACGCACACTCCGAGTACTCGATGCTCGACGGCGCGAGCCGTGTAGGGGACATGTTCGAGGCGGCTGCGGCGGCGGACATGCCGGCCTGCGCCATCACCGATCACGGGGTCATGTACGGGGCCCTCGAGTTCTACAAGACCGGCAACAAGGCGGGCGTGAAGCCCATCATCGGGATGGAGGGCTACCTGTTCGGCGGCTCCCGGCGGGAGCGTCCCTCGAGCCAGCGGGAGGCGACCGAGCGGATCTTCCACCTGACGCTCCTCGCCATGAACGACGCCGGCTACAAGAACCTCGTCAAGATCTCGTCCGACGCCTGGCTCGAGGGCTTTTATCACAAGCCCCGAACGGACCACGAGGTGCTCGCGCAGCATTCGGACGGGCTCATCTGCCTGTCGGGCTGCCTCTCGGCCGAGATCCCCAAGCTGATCGTGGCGGGCGACCTCGAGGGGGCCCGTCGCAAGGTCGCGCAATATAGAGAGGTCTTCGGGGACCGCTTCTACCTGGAGCTCCAGGACCATGGGATCCCGGTCCAGGCGCCGCTCAACGACGAGCTCGTCCGGATCGGTAAGGAGATGGGCATCACCTGGGTCGCCACCAACGACTCCCACTACACCCACAAGGCCGACGCACCAGCGCACGAGGTTCTCCTGTGCGTCAACACGGGGTCCGAGCTGTCCGACCCGAACCGCTTCAAGTTCGACTCCGACGAGTTCTACCTGAAGACCCCGGCGGAGATGGAGAAGGCGTTCGAGCGGTGGCCCGGCGCATGCGCCAACACGCTCGAGGTGGCCGAGCGGTGCAACGTGACTATCTCGATGGGGAACCTCCTCCTGCCGCGTTACGAGGTGCCCGAGGGCAAGGACCTCGACGGGTACATGCGCGAGCTCGTCTTCGACGGCATAAAAGAGCGCTATCACGAGATCACCCCCGAGGTCTCGGAGCGCGCCGAGTACGAGCTCGGCGTGATCAAGGACATGGGCTTCGCGGGTTACTTCCTCGTGGTGCAGGATTTCGTGAACTGGGCGAAGCAGCAGGGGATCCGTGTCGGGCCCGGTAGAGGGAGCGCCGCGGGATCGATCGTCTCTTACGCGCTGAACATCACGGAGCTCGACCCGCTCCGATACGACCTCATGTTCGAGCGGTTCCTCAATCCCGAGCGCATCGAGATGCCCGACATCGACATCGACTTCGACGAGCGTCGCCGCGGTGACGTGATCCGGTACGTGCGCGAGAAGTACGGCGAGGATCACGTCGCGCAGATCGTCACCTACGGCACGATCAAGGGGAAGCAGGCCATCAAGGACGCGGGCCGCGTCCTCGGGTTCCCTTACGCCGAGGGCGACAGGCTGACGAAGATGTACCCGCCCCTGATCATGGGCCGCGACGGTGGGCTCAAGAGCGCGCTGGAGTCGGCCCCCGAGCTCCGGATCGCGTACGAAGCGGGGGGCGCGGCCAAGGAGATCATCGACGTCGCCCTCGGTATCGAGAATCTGAAGCGCTCTGCGGGGATCCATGCGGCCGGGGTTGTTATCGGCCGCGACCCACTTGTCGAGCACGTGCCCCTCAGACGCGGCGACCACGATGAGGTCGTCACGCAGTACGACATGAAGGGGATCACGGATCTGGGCCTCTTGAAGATGGACTTCCTGGGGCTGCGCAACCTCACCGTTATCGAGCTCACGCGCGATTACGTGAAGGCGAACAAGAACGTCGAGTTCGACGTGGACGGACTCGAGCTGGACGATCCGATGGTCTACGACATGCTGCGCAAGGGCGACTCGGACGGCATCTTCCAACTCGAGTCCGAGGGCATGCGCCGCTTGCTCTTGCAATTGAAGCCAGACCGTTTCGAGCACATCATGGCCCTGATCGCGCTGTATCGGCCCGGTCCGATGGAGCAGA
>JAXDJL010000119.1:0-2635 GCA_034665685.1 Actinomycetota bacterium
TCGAGCTGAGGCGGCCTAGTTGCCGAACGGAGATCATCTTGAAGAGCTTTCGGGGCGCATTTGTGGTTGCGATGGTGGCCACGTCCATGCTCCAGACCATCGACGGATCCGCGTCCAACTGGCAGCCTCGCCGCAGCGACCGCCTGATGAAGACCCGAGCCCTTCGAGAGGGCCGGAAGGTCAAGCCCGTTCCCGCTCCCATCCCGGCACCCGAGGACCCGATCACCACCACCGACCCGACCCCGAACCCGACCCCGACCCCGGCTGCGGAGCCCGCCTGTGAGGGCGTGGCGCTGGCCCCCGGAGCCGACCTGCAGAGCGCGATCTCCGGCCAACCCGAGGGAGCGACCTTCTGCCTCGCCGCAGGGACCTACCGCGTGACGCAGCCCCTGCAGCCCCGGAACGGCCAGAGCTTCCTCGGAGCCGAGGGGGCCGTTCTCAGCGGCGCCGCAGCGCTCACCGAGTGGACGCCGAACGGAGCGACCTGGGTCGTCGGTGGACAGACCGCCCAGTCGAGCCAGGCCGGCGAGTGCACGACCGGGACCGCCTGCCGCTACAACGAGGACGTCTACCTCGACGATCGTCTGCTGACCCGGGTGCTCGACGCCGCGAGCGTCGCCCCCGGAACCTTCTTCTTCGACTACGCGAACGACCGCATCGTGATCGGCGACGACCCGGCCGGGCACCGCGTCGAGGTGGCCACGGCCCCCGCGGCGTTCAAGGGATCGGGGACGAGCGGCGTGACGCTGAAGCACCTCGTCGTCGAGAAGTTCGCCAACCCGGCTCAGACCCCGGCGATCGTTGCGGGCAGCTCGTGGACGGTGCGGGGCAGCGAGATCCGCTTCAACCACGGGATCGGGATCAAGTGTGGTTCGAACTCGCAGATCGTCGGCAACCGCGTGCACCACCAGGGTCAGCTCGGCGTCGCCGGTTCCGGCACGGGGATCGTTTACGAGAACAACGAGATCGACCACAACAACACCGCCGGCTTCAAGTGGGGCTGGGAAGCGGGGGGCTCCAAGTGGGTCAACACCGACGGGCTCGTGGTGCGCGGCAACAACTCGCACGACAACAACGGGCCCGGGCTCTGGACGGACATCAACAACATCCGCACGACGTACGAGAAAAACACCGTCTCCGACAACGCCGGACCCGGCATCTTCCACGAGATCAGCTACGACGCCACGATCCGGAACAACGTGATCTCCCGCAACGGTCTCGGGATCGGCGGCATCTGGTACGGGGGCGTCGGCATCCTGGTTTCGGCCTCGCCCAACGTCGAGGTCTACGGCAACACGCTCGTCCGGAACGGGGGCGGCATCGGCCTCATGCAGCAGAGCCGAGGGAGCGGAACGTTCGGCCCCCACGAGCTGCACGACGTGTACGTGCACGACAACGACGTGACATCGATCGTGGGCGTGACCGGCCTGGTGCAGAACGTCTCGGACAACTCCTACTTCACCGGCCGAAACAACCGTTTCGAGCACAACACCTACCGCTTCGGCGATCTGACAGCCCGCAATTTCCACTGGATGAACGGGACGCGCACGAAGGCCGAGTGGACGTCGTACGCTCAGGACACGACCGGTTCCTTCTTAGCTCAATAAGAGGACCGGTCGTGGGCCGGTCCCCGTGGCTCACCCGCGATGGCCCGGGGACCGGCCCACCTTTCCATTCCGCCCATAGGCTGTGCCGATGACGCGAGTGCTCATCGCCCATTCTGGCTATCGCATCCCCGGAGGCGAGGATCGATACGTCGATCAACTCGCGGAGCTCCTCGGGAGGGATCACGAGGTCGAGCTCCTTCGTCCTCGCAACCAAGAGCTGGTGCCGAGCGCGTCGACGGCGGCTCGCATGACCTACTCGCCTCGCCGAACGCGCGAGGTGCAGCGAACGATCGAGCGTTTCCGGCCGGACGTCGTCCACGTGCACAACGTCTATCCGTCGCTCGGTCCGGCGGTTCACCTAGCAGTGCGAAAGACGTCGACGCCTCTCGTGATGACGGTGCACAACTACCGGCTGCGGTGTCCGAACGGCTACATGTTCACCGAGGGTTCGATCTGTCACAGGTGCGAGGGCGGGAACCACGTTCACGCAACCTTGCACGAATGCTTCCCCACCAAGAAGCAATCCGTCGCTTATGCGACCGCTCTGTGGATCCATCGCTTCCCCATGCATCTGCATTCGGAGGTCGACGCGTTCATCGCGCCGAGTGAGTTCATGCAGGGCAGGCTGTCCGACTGGGGCTTCGCGCGGGAGCGCGTACGGATGGTGCGCAACTTCACCGACGAGGTCTCGGGGGCCACGTCGGACCCGGGGGTGGGGGGCCTGTATCTCGGGAGGTTGTCGGGGGAGAAGGGCCTCGAGATCCTGCTGCGCGCGCTCAAGGGGGCCGGGGATCCTCCCTTCACGATCGCCGGCGGGGGGCCGCTGGAGGCGGAGTGCCGCGCGATGGCGCGCTCCCTTCGGCTGACCAACCTCGCCTTCACGGGCTCGCTTCCGCATGACGAGGTCGTGTCGCTCCTGCGGTCGGCGCGCTTCGTCGTGTTGCCGTCGGTAAGCGAGGAGAACGCTCCGTTGGCGGCTCTCGAGGGCCTCGCGGCCGGACGTCCCCTCATCGTGTCGGACGGGGGAG
>JAXDJL010000120.1:0-4090 GCA_034665685.1 Actinomycetota bacterium
GCGCGAGCTGGCGGAGTCGATCAAGCGCATGATGGCCGGCGAGGAAGAGGGCGATGTGGATCGCCTCGAAGATCTCGTCTCCCTGAAGGGCGTCGTGAAATACCCGGTGCGCATCAAGTGCGCGCTCCTGGGTTGGAACACGCTTCTCGAGGGTCTCGACGAGGCAGGCAAGGCCCCGACGCCCTCGTCCTGAGGCCCGCGGCCGAAAGGCGAGATCGCGCCCCGCGCCGGGCAAATGGAACTTTCCGAAGAGCCTCGGCGTCTCAATGGCATGTCACCGACCCGCGCACTCCCGCTGGTAGCTCTCTTCCTGGTGGCCGCGCTCGGAGCGTGCGGCTCTCCATCCGATCCGATCGACGCCGGGGGAGAGCCGGCCGCAACGACGACCACCCTCGATCCCGAGACGCCGGTTTCTTCGACGCCCGGCGATGACGACGGAAGTCAGACGAAACCCCACCCGCGGGTGGTGGAGCCTCACCCCGGCCAAGCCGACCTCTACCCGCTCCGGTGGCAGAAGATCGATGTGGGGGAGGACGACCGCACCCTCGCCGTTCACTTCACGAGCGGGGTCGAGCCGTGCTACGTCCTCGATCACGTCGACGTCGCGTATCGGACGAACGAGGTCGAGATCACTCTTTACGAGGGTCACGACCCGGATGACGAGGACACGGCATGCATCGAGATCGCCGAGTTCAAGGTCACGAAGGTCCACCTGGAGGAGCCGCTCGGCGGCCGCAAGCTGGTCGATGGGGCGAAGCATCGGGACTAGAAAGGGACTTAACACTATTCCCACTTGCTAAACCTGCTAAATCCTGCTAGAACGGGGGCCATGGCCCCCCTGGGAGACAGCTCCGCCACCCGGACCGCGAAGGTCCTGTCCCTCCCCAAGCGCGCCGACATCCTCTCCTTGCTGCTCACCAGCGGCCCCAAGACCGTCAAAGAGATCGCCGACGAGTTCGACATCCACCCCAACGTGGCCCGGGCCCATCTGGAGCTCATGGTCGAGGCGGGTTTCCTGTGGACCGAGACGCGGCGGCGCGACAAGGGCCGTCCCGCGAAGGTCTATTTCACGTGGGAGGGCGAGGCCGGCGCGCTCTCCGAGGCGGGGGTCGAGAGCCTCAGCGAGGCAAGGGCCGCCTCGGTCGTAGGACAGCTCGAGGGCGAGGTGCGGGTGCTCGAGCGGCTCCTCCAAGACGCCACCCGCCAGCTGGGACGTATCCACGAACTCATCGAACAGCAGACGAAGACGGACAAGGGAGGAAACGAGAGTGCCTGAGTATGCGAACAAAGACGTGCTGGTCGAAACCGACTGGCTAGAGCAGCATGCAGACGACTCCGACGTTGCCATAGTCGAAGTCGACGAAGACTTCTCCGCCTACGAGAAGGGTCATATCCAGAACGCGATAGCGATCAACTGGGCGACGGAGCTGACGAAGCTTCCCTCCCGCGACTTCATCTCGCGCGAGGATCTGGCAAAGCTCCTGGGCGAACGTGGAATCTCGAGCGACCAGACCATCGTCCTTTACGGAGCGAACAACAACTGGTTCGCGACCTACGCCTATTGGCTGTTCAAGTACCGCGGCGTCGACAACGTGAAGGTGCTCAACGGCGGACGCAAGAAGTGGGAGCTCGAGAGCCGCATCCTCACGCAGGACCTGCCGCAGCGACCCAAGGCGACGTTCGACATCGGCGCCGAGCACCCCGAGTACCGCATCTACCGCGACGACGTCATCCAGCGCGCCACGAAGGGCGGCGAGGAATGGGTCGACGTGCGATCTCCCGAGGAGTACCGGGGCGAGCTGCTGGCCCCCCCGCACCTTCCGCAGGAGCAGGCGCAGGTTCCCGGCCACATCCCAGGCGCGTCGAACATCACGTGGTCCAAGGCGGCCCAGGAGGACGGCACCTTCAAGCCCGCCGAGGAGCTCATCGAGCTCTACAAGGAGGAGGGCATCACCGGGGAGAAGGAGATCGTCACCTACTGCCGCATCGGTGAGCGGTCCTCGCATTCCTGGTTCGTCCTGAAGGAGCTGCTCGGGTACGGCGACGTCAAGAACTACGACGGCTCGTGGACCGAGTACGGCAGCCTCGTCGGAGTGCCGATCGAGAAGTAAGCCCAGCCGGCTACATACCGATCGCAGGGAACGCCGCCCGCACGGGCGGCGTTCCTATTTCGTGCTCCCATTACGCTCATTCCATGGAAGCCATCCGCGTATTGGCCGAGGAGATAGGCCCTAGACCGGCTTGTTCCCAAGCAGAACACCGCGCGGCGCGGTGGGCGGCCGCCCGTCTCGGTGGATCCGGATACGAGGTGACGGTCGAGGACTTTCCCTCGCGTCCCTCGTATTTCTCGGCCCACGCGAGCTACTTCCTGATCGCCGCGCTCGGCGCGCTGTTGGCCGTGCCTCTACCTCTCGTGGGACTGGTACTGGGGGTGACCGGCTTCGTTCTCTATGCGCGCGAGGTCGACGGTAGACCCTTGGTGCGCCGCCACAAGGGGATCAGCCACAACGTGGTGGCTCGTCCACACTCGGCGGACGTTCCTCAACTGGTCGTCGTGGCTCATCTCGATTCCGCCTTGGCCTCTCTTCCGTTCCATCCCAAGATCGTGAACGCGTTGCGCCCGAGCCTGGGCGCTCTTCGGGCCGCGCTGTTCCTTGCGCCCCTCTCCGCCGCGGCCGCGTGGTTGTCCCAAGCTGAGGGAGCGGTTCCTTCTTTCCTGTGGCTGCCTGCGTTGGGCTCCTGCGCGTACCTGTCGTTCACCGCAGCGCTTCTGATCCATGCGCAGCGCAAGATGCGCGCGGTGGCCGGCGCGAACGGGAATGCCTCCGGTGTCGAGGTTCTGATGCGGGTTGCCGCGAGCGTGCCGGGACCGGGTGTGTGGTTCGTCCTGACCGGCTCCGGGGGATCCGGGATGATCGGGATCCAATCGTTCCTCGACGAGCACGACGGGGAGCTCGGCAACGCCCGTTTTCTGAACTTGGACAGCGTCGGTGCGGGCACGCTCGTGGCCACCACGGAGGAGGGTCTGCTGCGCGAACGTCGCGCGGATCGCGCTATGTGGAGCGCCGCCGAGGACGCGGGGGCCGAGTCGCGGCCCTTCCGGACCTTCCCCACCGACGCAACCGCACTGATCGCAAGGCGGTTCCGGGCCACGACGCTGATCGGGCTCGACGACGATGATCTGGTCCCGAACTGGCACACGCCGGCCGACATCCTCGGCAACATCGATCCCGAGGCGATCGATCGGGCGGAGAGGGTCGCCCGCGCGCTCGTCTCCGAGATGGCACGGGGAGTTGCTACCCCGTGAGGATCTCGATCGTTTGCTTCGGGAAGATGCGCGACTACCTCCCACAGGGGACGCCCGGGAACCGAGCCGAGCTCGACGTGGGCCCAGATGCCATCGTGGCGGACGCTATCGACGCCCTCGGGGCCCCCCGCAGCGAGGTGGTCGCGCTCCTCGTCGACGGGCGCCAGGCTGGGCTCGGCGAGAAGCTCGTCGAAGGTGCGGAGGTAACCTTGATGCCTCAATTCACCGGCGGCGCTACGTGAGGAGTTCTGAGATGGCCCAGGCGAAGGCTCAACCGAAGACCCAAGCGAAGGCTTCACCGAGGACCCGGTCGGGGAGGAAGACGGCGAGCAGCCCCGACAAGCTCCGGTCGTTCAACCCGCGCACCGGCGAGGTGATGGCCGAGATCCCCACGACTCCGATCGCCGAGGTCGCCGAGATCGTTGCCCGTGCGCGCAAGGTCCAGCCGGAGTGGGGCGCCATCGGTCCCGAGGGCCGCGCTCGGATGCTCCGCGAGGTGCGCTACCGGATGTACGAGCGCTTGGACGACATCGTCAAGACGGTGTCCGCAGAGACCGGCAAATCGGAGCGCGAGGCTTTGCTTTTCGACGGTTTCGCCGCCATCAACCTGATCGCGTACATGGAGCGGGTCGGGGCGAAGGCCCTCCGTCCGAAGAAGATCGGCCGCGTGGCCGGACCGTTGTTGTTCGGATCGTCGTCGCACGTCGAATGGCGTCCCTTCGGCGTCGTCGGAGCGATCACTCCCTGGAACTACCCGATAACGAACTGTTTGCTCGCGTTCGT
>JAXDJL010000121.1:0-5104 GCA_034665685.1 Actinomycetota bacterium
CGCGCCGCCGGCGATGCCGACGAGTGCGATGGCCGCAACCACTGCGATGAGTCTCTTGCGCATCAGATGGCCTCCTTCGTTGCCCGATGTCCCGAGGGTAGGCGGCGGCCGCTGAAATCCACCTGAAAGCCGGAGGGTCAGTCCGCTCCGGGGAAGAGCACCTGGAACCTCGCTCCGCCGATGGGTGAATCCGTGATCGAGGCCGATCCTCCATGGGCCGCTGCAATCTCGACGACGATGGCGAGCCCGAGCCCTGCTCCCCCGTGCCGGCGGTCGCGGGCTTCGTCCAAACGACCGAAGCGCTCGAAGACGACCTTCCTGTCGCCGGGGTCGATCCCGGTGCCGTCGTCGTCCACCGTGAGGACGACACGATCACCCTCCTCTGCAACGCTCAGGGCGATCGTGGAAGAGGCATGCCGGGCGGCGTTGTCCGTGAGGTTCCGGATGAGTCTCCTCAGCAGCGCTTCGTCTCCCACCAAGCGTGCGGCCGAGATACCCGTCGCGTCGATCCGCAGATCGGTCGTCTGCTGGAGATGCCTTGCCTCCTCCAGGACCAGATCGTCGAGATCGACCGATCGCGCTCCCATCTTGAGGGCCCCCTCATCGGACCGAGCAAGGACCAGCAGGTCCTCGGCCACTCGCTGGAGTCGAAGGTCCTCGCCCAGTACGTTGGCCGCAAGTTGCGCGGTGGTGGTCTGTTCCGGGTGGGCCAGAGCGACCTCCGCGTACTGTCTTATCGCCGCTACGGGATTGCGAAGCTCGTGACTGGCGTCGGACACGAGGCGTTGCTGTTTCTCGCGCGAGCTCTCCAGTCGCTCCAACATCTCGTTCATTGTCTCGGCGAGACGCGAGATCTCATCGTCTCCGCTCCCCTCGGGCACGCGCCGCTCGAGCTCACCCGCCGAGATGGCCGCCACCTCCTGTCGCATCCTCTCGACCGGTGAGAGCGCTCTGCCCACGAGCACCCAGCTGGTACGACCAACGATGAGAAGGAGCAGGGGCACGGCCACCAGGAGGATGAGGACGATCACCTGGGTGGTTTCGCGGACCGAGTCGATGTCTCGCCCCACGAGGACGGTCACCTTGGTGATCCCTATGTCGGCGGTTCGGCCCACGACCAGGAACGCGTCGTCCTCGTCGTTCGTAACACCCTCCACGATGCTGGTTCCTCCAGGCCCCGGGTCGGCCATGGGAACAGGTGCACTGAGCCCGGGACTCGCGGCCACGACGAGCCCGCGCTCGGTTACGAGCTGGACGACCTCGTCATCGTCGAGTCGTATGTGCAGATCAGCGGGGGAGGTTCCACTCTCGAGGAGCGCCACGAAGTCTTCGGCACGCAAGCGGGCGGCGGATGCGACGCTGTTCTCCCGGGTGCGCCGGACGACTACGACGATCGCGAGAGAAGCGGTCAAGAGGGCGGCTCCGACGACGACAACCGCCAGCAGCGTCAGCCGAGCGCGCACCGAGCTCACGGGGCCTCGGGTGTTGTTACCCGCCACGGGAGTCAAGCCTGTAGCCCGCGCCTCGCATCGTCTGGATCGATTCGCGATGGAAGGGGCGGTCCAACTTGTCGCGCAGGTGCCGCACGTAGACCTCCACGATGTTGGGGTCTCCCTCGAAATCCGAGTCCCACACGTGGTCGAGGATCTCTCGTTTCGAAACCGGGTCCCCGCTTCGGCTGAACAGGAACTCGAGCACGGAGAACTCGCGCGGCGTCAAGTCGATCTCATCCGCGCCGCGCCAGCAACGGCGGCCGGCCGGATCGAGCCGCAGGTCGCCTGCTTGCATGACGGCAGGCCGCTCGCGCGCTCCCCTGCGAAGCAAGGCCCGAAGTCTCGCAACGAGAACGACGCTCGAGAACGGTTTCGTGACGTAGTCGTCGGCCCCGCTATCGAGCGCCTCCGCTTGATCGAACTCGCCGTCCTTCGCCGTCAGCATCAGGATGGGGGTCCAGTTCTCCTCGGACCGGAGGGTGGAGCAGATCTGGAAACCGTTCACGCCTGGAAGCATGATGTCCAGGACGATGACGTCGTAGGGGCGTTCGCGGGCCATCCACAACCCGTCGGTCCCGGTTAGGGCAACGTCCACCGCCCACCCCTCGGCCCGAAGGCCCGTCTTGAGGGCGTCGGCCAATCCCTCCTCGTCCTCGACCACGAGCACGCGCACCCATCCGCCTCCTCACCGGTCCCAACGGGCGTCGATCATCGCAATCTTCCCTGAAGATCGGCTGAAAGGGGGGCGCTAGAGAGAGTAGCTGCCCACGTCTATCTGCAGCGAGGCGAGGCTCAGCTCTTTCATGGCGTCGGGAGCGCACACGATCTGATCGAGCGCATCCACGACCTTTGGGTCGTAGATCGTCCCGCTGAGAGCCTTGAGCTCGGTCATGGCTTCGTCCACCGAGCGGCTGGCGCGGTAAACGCGTGTCGACGTCATCGCTTCGAAGCTATCGACCACCCGGATGACGCGGGCGGACAAGGGGATCTCCTCGCCTGCCAGGGCGTTGGGGTAGCCGGTGCCGTCGAAGTTCTCGTGATGCGCCAGCACCGCATCGACAACCTCCGGGTAGAGCTTGATGGGGCGCAGGATGTTCGCGCCCATGAGCGGATGCTTCTTCATGATCTCCCACTCGTTCTCATCGAGAGAGCTGGGCTTCGAGAGGATGCTGTCCGGAACGCCCACCTTCCCCACGTCGTGCAGAAGCCCGGCGAGATAGCTCCGGCCCGGCACGTTGGCCCCCAGCGCGGTGGCGATCTTCTGACAAAGGAGAGCGACGGATATCGAGTGTCCCTTGGTGTATGGGTCTCGCGCCTCGAGTGCCGCGACAAGGGACTTGATGATGCGCGTGTACAAGCGATCGTTCTCCGACGCCAAGCGCGTGCCTTGATAGGACTCGAAGTACCTAAAGACGCACTCGTGAAGCGTCTCGAGAAGAAAGTCGTCGATCGCGGCGAAGTTCTGACCGAGGAAGGGCCGAATGGCATGGCGTCCCGCTATCAACGCTCGCTGGAAGCCTTGTTCGGGTTCTGCGCTCTCGCGGGCTCGGCGTTCGGCAAGGCCGTCGATAACCGTCTGCATCAATCCCCAGTCCCCATCCCTGAAGATCTCGGTGAGACCGGAGATCAAAGACCTGAGGTAGCGCTGCAGATCGGGAGAGGTCTCGGCGCGTCCCTCCGACGCCAAGCGGCACCACTCCCTGGTGATGGCCTCCTTGTTCTCCTGGAGAGCCGAGGCCAGCCTGAGGCGCGCGATGGTGCGGTGATCGGGCTCGAGGAGGGACTCCATCACGTCCTCCAAGGAGCCTTCGCCCATCCCGTGCGCCACGTTTTCTCCCGGTCTGTCTAGTCATTAGTGCCTAACTAGGAGTAGTTATACCGCCACGCAGAGCAATTATGCCACCCTTTTCTTTCCAGAAACCGGGCATATCGGGCATATCTCGAGGTAATTAGTCCGAAATGCCTAGACGTCTGGTTCGTTCGGCGGAAGGGTTTGGGGGCCGGGCCAGGAGGCCTTAGATCTTGTACCGCTCCAGCAGGCGCCGGGCGATCACGGTTTTCTGGATCTCTGAGGTCCCCTCCCCGATCAGGAGGAAGGGAGCATCGCGATAGAGCCGCTCGATGGTGAACTCCTTCGAGTACCCGTACCCGCCGTGAACGCGCATCGATTTGAGAACGATCTCGTTGCAGGCTTCGGACGCGAACAGCTTGGCCATCCCTGCCTCCAGGTCCGAACGTTCGCCGGCCGACTTCTTCTCGGCTGCCGACAAAAGCATCAGACGGGCCGCTTCGAGCGTGGTTCCCATCTCGGCAAGGTGGATCTGGATGGCTTGGTGCTCCGAGATCGCCTTGCCGAACGCTTTGCGCTCCTGCGAGTAACGGATCGCTTCCTCGAACGCTCTGGTCGCGACCCCCACCGCGCGCGCAGCTACGTTGACCCGCCCGAGCTCGATCCCGTCAAGGACCTGGCGGAACCCCTGACCCTCCTCCGTTCCGAGGAGAGAAGAGGTTGGGATCCGGAAGTCCGAGAAGTTCATCTCGGTCGTCTCGACTCCCTTGTAGCCAAGCTTCTCGATGTTCTTGCCGACGTCGAGGCCGGGGGCAGGCGTTGGATTCCCGCCCTCCTTCTCGACGATCAACATGCTCATGCCGCGGTGAGGAGGATCTGCCTCCGGGTCGGTTTTTACGAGGGTCATCACGACGCCGGATCGCAATCCGTTGGTGAGCCACATCTTCTGCCCGTTCACCACGTACTCGTCGCCGTCTCGGATCGCCTTCGTGCGGATGGCCTGCACGTCCGACCCCGCCTCCGGTTCGCTCATCGCCAGGGCGGCCCGCACCTCGCCCGTCGCCATCAACGGCAGCAGTCTCTGCTTCTGCTCGTCGGTACCGAACCGGTTGATCAGGTAGCACCCCATGAAGTGCGTGTTCAGCACCCCGGACAAGCTCATCCAACCCCGGGCGAGCTCAACCACGGTCAACGCATAGGTGGTGAGGCTTTCGCCGATGCCCCCGAACTCCTCTGGAACCGTGATCCCGAAGAGCCCCATCTCCTTCATCTGCTCGACGATCTGCTCGGGAAATTCGTCCCGATGCTCCATCTCGTCGGCGACGGGGATTACTTCCTTCTCGACAAACTCGCGGACGGTCTCGACGATCGCCTTCTGCGTCTCGCTCAGCTGGAGCATCAGGCGCCCTTCCATTCCTTCTCGAAGTCGGCGAGGGTCTTGGACCGCTTCATGCCGGCCGCCCGCCCCCTGTCGGCGAACTGGACGGCCATCTTCCGGGAGGCCTCATCGATCATCTCGTTCCCGAACATGACGGCCCCGCGAAGATCGACCTCGGTGGAGTGCTTGTACGCCTCGAGCAGAGCCTCCGCCTTGTCGAACTCCTCCTGAGTGGGCGTGAAGACCTCGTTCAGGACATCGACCTGACCGGGGTGAAGCGCCCACTTGCCGTCGTAGCCCAAAGCCCGGGCGCGCATCGACATCTCGCGGAAGCCGTCGAGATCCTTGATGAGGAGGTAGGGACCGTCGATCGCTTGCAGGCCTGCGTCTCGGGCGGCAACGAGGATCGTCTCGAGCACCCAATGCCAGTGGTCGCCCGGGTAC
>JAXDJL010000122.1:0-5553 GCA_034665685.1 Actinomycetota bacterium
AGGACGACCCCGAGGTGCACGATGTAGCCGCCGTAGCGCCTTCTGTTCCGCCCCAAGGTCTGGCTCAGCGCCGACAACCACCCCTGGCCGCGCGCTCTATAGATGCGGCTGCCCCGCGCGAACTCGCTCAGGATCGCAACGGCCGTGAACGCACACAACCCGAACGCGAGCAACGCCCCGGTGCTGTGCACGCCGAGGAGCGCGAGAGTGATCACGACGATGCCGCCCGCGATGAGGGGGGCGCGCAGGATCCTCAGGAAGGCTTTGTTGCTCGTGCGCCTCCAGGAGAGGAGGGGGCCGATGCCGGTGAGAAAGATCAAGGCCAGCCCGATGGGGATGAACACCGAGTTGAAGAACGGGGGGCCGACCGACAGACGCGTCCCGGTGAACACCTCGGCGACGACCGGATAGATCGTCCCCCACAGAACCGTCAGCGCTGCAGCGACGAACAGCACGTTGTTCGCGAGGAAAGCGGATTCGCGCGACAACAAGGAGTCGAACCGGTTGGTGCTCCTGAGGGACTCGTAGCGCGCGGCGATCACCGCGATGCCCCCGAGCAACATCAGCGCCAGGAACGGAAGGAACCACTTGCCGATCGGTCCCTCTGTGAACGTGTGGATGCTCGAGAGGATGCCCGAGCGCGTGAGGAACGTTCCGAACACCGCGAGGACGTACGTGAGGAGGATCAAGGAGACGTTCCACACTTTGAACATGCGCCGCTTCTCCTGGATCACGACGGAGTGCAGGAACGCGGTAGCGGTTAGCCACGGCATGAAGGAGGCGTTCTCGACCGGGTCCCATGCCCAGTAACCGCCCCAGCCGAGCTCGGTGTAAGCCCACGCCCCGCCCAGGATGATGCCGATCGACAGTGCGCTCCACGCGAACAGGGTCCACCGGCGCGTCGAGGTGAACCAGGCGTCGTCGAGCCGCCCGGACAGCAGCGCCGCCATCGCGAACGCGAAGGGGATGGAGAAACCGACGAACCCGGTGTAGAGGAGCGGCGGATGGATCACCATCCCCGGAGACTGGAGCAACGGGTTCAGCCCTCGTCCGTCGAGAGGGACGGTCGCCAGTCGCGTGAAGGGGTCGGCCGGCAGCACCAGCAGCAGCAGGAAGAACACGCTTATCCCGCCGAGCACGGCGGCCGTCCACGACACGAGCCGCGAGTTCCTGGACCTGGCTTGGTGCAGGGCGATCGTGGAGAAGACGGTGAGGAGGATCGTCCAGAACAACAGCGATCCTTCCATGCCCCCCCACAGTGCGCTGAACTTGAAGACCCCGCTGAGCGAACGAGACGAATAGTTGGTGACGTACTCGACGGAGAAGTCGTGCGCGAACAGCGCGCTGACGAGGGCGACCCCTGCCAGGACGGTGAAGCCACACGTCGCGGCCACCGCGCGTACCCCCGCGTCGGAGAGGTCGCGCCGTTCCCTTAACGCGCCGGCTACGGACAGCACCACCGCGGCGCAGGCGAAGAAGAGGGCCGCAAGCAGAGAGGGATGGCCGATCCCTGCCAGCGACTTCATGATCGAAGGACGTTCAGGCTTTCGCCTTGAACTTCGACGGGCACTTCGCGATCACCTCGACCGCCGTGAACGTGTTCCCGTCGAACTGCCCCCGTGCAACCACTTCCGACGCGTCCTTGAAGGTGTCGGGAAGCGGTTGATCGGTATGGACCGTCAGCACGGTGTGACCGTCGGAGATGTCGAAGGTCGTGTCCAGCCCGTCTTGCTGGATCGATCCGGGGACGACGTCCCCGTTGACGCGGTAGGAGGCGGCTCCCGTGATCGGACCCAGGGCCACGATCTCGGTGGTCGTCTTGTAGAAGGAGGTGGACCCGGGGCGCGCCATCGCCCACACCGTCAAGCCGACGATCGTCAGCGCGATGACGGCCGCGCCGAAGATGAACTTCGTGCGGCGTGCGTCTCGGGTGGGGGAAGCGGGAGTCTCCATCTTCAGGCTAGAGACTAAAGGACCTGCTGCCCTTCCGGGTGAGCGCTCGGCTCCTCGCACGGGTGGCATTCGAGCTCCAGGGTGGCGTGGCGGATCCCGAAGCTCTCCTCGAGCATCTTCTTCACCCGGTCGCCCCGGCCCTGTGCCTCGTGGAGGGTCATGTCCCCGTCGAAGACCACGTGCGCCGAGAGGACGGGGGTGTCCGACGCCAGGTTCCACAGGTGCAGGTGGTGAACCGCCTTTACGCCCGGCACGGCGGCGATCGCCGCCTCGATCTCGGTCGGCACCATCCCCCGAGGCGTGCCCTCGAGGAGGACGTGGGTCGTGTCCCTGAGGAGATGCCAGGCGGACCAGAGAAGGAGGACCGAGATAGCGACCGAAACGATGGGATCCGCTCGGTTGGTGTCGGCCCAGACAACGAAGGCCCCCGCCACCAGTGCTGCCACGGATCCGGCTGCGTCGAGCGCCATATGGAGGTAGGCGCCGCGCATGTTGAGCGACGAACCCCGGGATCGGGCGATCAGCATGGCGCTCCCCACGTTGATCAGCAGCCCGGCCCCCGCAACGAGCAGGAGTCCGCCTCCCTGCACCGAGATGGGGTCGTCAAGCCGTCGGATCGAAGCGAAAAGGAGCCACCCGGCCGCCCCCAAGAGGGCGATGCCGCTCGCCTGCGCCGCCAGCACCTCGGCGCGTTGGAGCCCATAGGTGTGCGTCGCGGAATGGGGCCGCTCGATCAGCCGCTGGGCGAGAAGCGCGATACCGAGGGCCACGACATCGGTCGCCATGTGGGCCGCGTCGCCGAGGAGGGCAAGCGAGTCGAAGGCGAGGCCGCCCACGACCTCGGCCACGAGGAACGACCCGTTCAGGACGAGGGCGACCTTGAGGGCCTTCTTCTGAGCGAGCCTCAGCCCACCTTCCGCCGCCACAGTCAGCTCTCGGCCGGTGCCGGTGCGAGATCGAGGAGAAGCTCGATCTGAGTCTCCAGTTCTTTGGCGCTGATCTCTCCCAAGCCGCTCCCCGTCTGGATCTTTCCTGCCGCATCGATGAAGAACGTCTGGGGCAGAGGATCCCCGATCTTCATGGCCTCGACGAGGATCTGATCCGGGTCACGAACGCTGGGGTACGTGATGTCGTGCTTCTCGAGAAACGCCTCGGCCTGAGACTCGATGTCGCGGACGTCGATACCCAGGAACAGGACCCCCTCATCCTCGTATCGCCGCCAGGTGGACTCGAGTGCGGGAGCCTCTCTATTGCACGGCCCGCACCATGAAGCCCAGAAGTTGATAACGGCGGGGTGCCCCCGGAGGTCGGCGCTCGACAGGGTCCCGCTTTGTCCGAGCAACTCGAGTTCGAAGGCGGGGAGCGTGGTGGGTTTGCGGTCCTCGGGGGCCGGGGCCATGGCCGCCCAGGCGATCCCACCCACCGCGATGATCGTCAGGGCCCCGGCCATCAACCGCTTTTGGACTCTGCTCACGCACTCAGGCTAGTCCCTGACGTGGTGCTACGCGCGAGTGGCTGCACAAGCGCGCTAACTCGTGGAGGCCCCTCTCCGTTCATATATATTGCCGCCAGCGATGAGCATCTCCCACCGAGGAAGCAAGCGTCTTTACGCGCTCGTCGGGCTTATGGCCCTCGGGCTTAGCGCGTGTTCCGGTGGTTCTCAGAGCGTCCTCGACCCCGTCGGCGAATACGCCAAGAAGGCGGACCGGCTGTGGGACGTGACCATCTTCATCGCCATCGCGATGTTCTTCATCGTCGAGGGCGTCCTGGTCTTCACGCTGATTCGGTTCCGACACAAGCCCGGCCGCGAGGCCGCCCAGTTCCACGGCAACACGAAGCTTGAGATCGTCCTCACGCTCGTCCCCGCCCTGATCCTCGCCGGCCTTGCCATTCCGACGGTCCGCACCATCTTCGAGCTCCAGGAGAAGCCGGCCAATGCCCTCGAGGTGACGATCGTCGGTCACCAGTTCTGGTGGGAGTACCGCTACACGGGCCTCGGCCCTGGGGGCCAGGACATCGTCACGGCCAACGAGTTGCACATCCCGACGGGTCAAGCGGTTTACCTGACGCTCGAGGGACTGGCCGACGACGTGAACCACTCCTTCTGGGTGCCTCGTCTCGCGGGGACCCAGGACATCATTCCGGGACGGTCCAACCACCTCTTGCTCCGGGCCGACGTGGCCGACGAGTACATGGGTCAGTGCAAGGAGTACTGCGGCTTGTCCCACGCCAACATGCGTCTCCGTGTTATCGCCGAAGCACCGACGGACTTCCAGGCCTGGCTCGCAGAACAACAAGAGCCGGGCGTCGAGCCGACTGGTGGTTCGGTGGCGGCCGGGCAGAAGGCGTTCCTCGAGGGCCAGTGTGTTGCTTGCCACACGATCGGAGGGACCGAGGCGGCCGCCAATATCGGGCCGAACCTGACGCACCTCGCTTCGCGCGGGACGTTCGCGGGTGCGATGCTGCCGCTCAACCGAGAGAATCTGCTGGACTGGGTGTCCGACGCTCCGTCCGTGAAACCCGGTTCCCGCATGCCCTCGGGCATCAAGGACATGGGGCTGACTCCGCAGCAGGTGCAGGACATCGTGGAATACCTGCTCACGTTGAAGTAAGACGAAGGTCTTGGTGAACGAAGTTGATGGAGGAGTGAGGCGATGGCGACAGTAGCGGTGGATCAGCGCAGGAGGCTGTTCGCGCGGCCGCGTGCCACCACCGGGATGTCCAGCTGGTTCAGCACGGTCGACCACAAGAAGATCGGCATCCTGTACGGCGCCACGTCGTTCGTCTTCCTTTTGATCGGGGGGCTTGAGGCGCTCGCGATCCGCACGCAGCTCGCGCAGCCGAACGGCACCGTCCTTAGCGCCGACCAGTACAACCAGTTCTTCACGATGCACGGCCTCACGATGATCTTCCTCGTGGTTATGCCGTTCGGTGCAGCCTTGATGAACTACGTCATCCCGTTGATGATCGGCGCGCGCGACGTTGCCTTCCCTCGCCTGAATGCCTTCAGCTACTGGGTCTTCCTCCTCGGCGGGATCTTCATCTATTCGAGCTTCTTCCTCGGTGGGGCTCCCGACGGAGGTTGGTTCGGGTACGCGCCTCTCAGCGAGTCGCTCCCTGGGAACGGGATGACGTTCTACTCGCTCGGTCTACAGATACTTGGTATCGCGTCTCTTGCGGGGGCCGTGAACCTGATCATCACGGTCATCAACATGCGCGCTCCGGGGATGACCCTGATGCGGATGCCGGTCTTCATCTGGATGTCGCTCGTAACGCAGTTCCTGCTTCTGTTCGCGATGCCGATCATCGCGGTGGCCCTGTTCCAGCTGATGTTCGACCGGGTCTGGCAGGCGAACTTCTTCAACCCGGCCGGCGGCGGTGATCCGCTCCTGTGGCAACACCTCTTCTGGTTGTTCGGCCACCCCGAGGTGTACATCATGATCCTGCCGGCGATGGGGATCGTGTCCGAGATTCTGCCCACGTTCGCGCGCAAGCCGATCTTCGGATACGCGGCCGTGGTGTTCTCGGGTATCGCGATCGGTTTCATGGGCTGGGGCGTTTGGGCGCACCACATGTTCGCGGTCGGGCTGGGTCCCGTCG
>JAXDJL010000123.1:0-3433 GCA_034665685.1 Actinomycetota bacterium
AACCCCTCATCCCTCCACGCGGCGGGTCGCCGTGCTCGCCGGCTGGTCGATGACGCCCGCGACAAGGTGGCTCTTGCGATAGGTGCGGACCCATCCGAGATCGTTTTCACCGGCGGCGGGACCGAGGCCGACAATCTCGCCCTTAAGGGAGCCGCTCACAAGCGCCGGGGCAACGGCGACCACCTGATCGTCAGCGCTTTCGAGCACCATGCGGTGCTGGACTCGGCCGCCTCGATGGAGGCTCAGGGGTGGAAGGTGTCCCACGCTCCGGTGGGCACAGACGGTCTGGTCGATCCGGCCTCGATAGGGGCCGCGGTGACGAAGCAGACCGTTCTCGTCTCAGTGATGGCGGTCAACAACGAAGTCGGCACCGTGCAGGACATCACGGCCATCGCTCAAGCGTCTAGAGAGGGCAACGGCCAGGTTCTGGTGCACACCGATGCCGTGCAAGCTTTGGGAAACATCCCCGTGGACGTGCGCGCTTGGGGAGTCGACCTGGCTGCGTTCGCCGCGCACAAACTCGGGGGGCCGAAGGGAGTCGGTGCGTTGTTCGTCCGCGCCCAGGTGCCGGTCGAGCCCGTGATCCACGGTGGTGGTCAGGAGCGGGGACTGCGGTCGGGCACCTTGAACGTGGCGGGGATCGTCGGCTTCGGCGTGGCGGCAGAGATAGCAGCCAAGGAAGTCGACGAGAAGGCCGATCGCCTGAGGGCGCTGCGCTCACGTCTGCTCCAAGGGATATCGGCGGTCGTGCCCGACGCCGTCGTCAACGGTGACCTCGAGCGACGCGTGGCCGGAAACCTGAACGTGGTTATCCCGCGGGCCGACGCGGAGACCCTGCTGCTCTTGTTCGATCGCGCCGGCATCGCGTGCTCATCGGGATCTGCTTGTGCGTCCGGCGCCATAGATCCGTCACACGTCCTTCTCGCTATGGGCGTTCCCTTGCGCCACGCCACGTCCAGCCTTCGCTTGACACTCGGACGGTCCTCCACCGATGAGGACGTGGACGCCGTCCTCGCGGCCCTGCCCGGCGTGGTCGCAAGTGCCAGAGCGGCCGCATGACGAAGCGCCGGCGAGCGGTTGTCGCGATGTCTGGAGGGGTCGACTCCTCCGTTGCGGCGGCGCTCCTCGTTGAGCGCGGCTACGACGTCACCGGGATCATGTTGAAGCTGTGGAAGGGCGAGGCGGAGAACAACGCTTCGGGTTGCTGCAACCTCGGTGCCGCCGAGGACGCTCGTCGCGTGGCGGATGCTTTGGATATCCCGTTCTACGTGCTCAACTTCGCCGAGAG
Organism: Actinomycetota bacterium; assembly: GCA_034665685.1. Classification (GTDB taxonomy): domain Bacteria; phylum Actinomycetota; class CADDZG01; order CADDZG01; family WHSQ01; genus JAUJNU01. The sequence continues at coordinate 1,289 of JAXDJL010000123.1, forward strand.
GTTCGAGGCGTCGGTGATCGCGAACTTCCACGAGGATTACGCAGCGGGCCGCACACCCAACCCTTGCGTCAGATGCAACCAGTGGATCAAGTTCGACGCGTTGCTCGAACGCGCGGATGCGCTGGGGGCAGATTTCCTCGCGACCGGCCATTACGCACGGGTTACGCACGACGGCGACCGGTACCGTCTGCGCCGCGGTGTCGATCCCCGCAAGGACCAGTCCTATGTGCTGTGGATGCTGACGCAACAGCAACTCGCTCGATGCCTCTTTCCGGTGGGGGAGATGGAGAAGCCCGAGACCAGACGGCTGGCGGCGGAGCTTGGACTTCGAACCGCGGCGAAGCCGGATTCCCAGGAGATCTGTTTCGTCAGGAACGGTGACGTCGGGGCCTACATGGCCTCGAACGTGCCGGCCGCCTCCGTGAGTGGTCCGATCCTGGACGCCGACGGAGACACCATCGGCACGCACCGCGGGATCGGCAATTACACGATCGGCCAGCGCAAGGGCTTGGGCATCTCTCTCGGAGTGCCCGTCTTCGTCACGGGGATCGACGCCGAGGATCGGAGCATCACCGTGGGCTCGCGGCGCGACCTCGAGGTGGATGCGTTCGAGTCGCACGAGACGAGTTGGACCGCCACGGCTCCCGCTCCCGGCACCGAGGTTCTCGTTCAGCACCGCGCGCACGGTGAAACGAGCCCCGGCGTCATCGAGCGCGTCGCGGATGACCGCTGCCGGGTCGTGCTGGAAGAGCCCGTGGAGGCAATGGCCCCGGGACAGTCGGCCGCCTTCTACGATGCCGGCCGACCGGATGAGCTGATCGGCGGGGGAGTCATCCTGGACACCGACCGAGCGGGCGCCGTTGTCTAAGGGCCCGCCGGCAAATACCTCAGGCGACCCTGCGCCGGCAACCCAAAGGTCCGTCTTGCAGAGCGAGTTCGATCGCGCCGCCCACGGTTTCGCCGAGCGAACGAAGACGAGGTTCGACAACCTCGACCCGGTGGGGTTCTCACAGGTCGCTCCCGGCGCCACCGTGGCCGAGGTCGGTGCGGGCACCGGAAACTTCCTCTCGAAGTTCTCGGAGGTCGCCGGCAAGCTCCTCGCCGTCGATCTCACGCACGGCATGCTCGCCGAGGCCATAGATCGGGAGCCGAGCATCCAAGCTGTGCAAGGTGACGGAGCCCGATTGCCTCTGCGATCTTCCTCGGTCGATCTGATCATGAGCGCACAGGCCTTCCACCACATCTGGAAGCCGGTGCCCGTGCTCCTCGAGATGCGGCGGGTGATGGAGCGCGACGGACGGCTCCTCCTGGTCGATCAGGTCGCGACCGAGAGCTACGAGCAGATCGCCTTCATGAACGAGCTCGAGGTCTTGCGGGATCCCTCCCACGCGACCTCCCGTGCCCCTTCGGCCTTCCGGATCATGATCGGCCAAGCCGGCCTGCAGATCGAGGACGAGAGGATCGTCGAGGTGCGGAACCGCTTCGAGGAATGGATGTTGCCGGGAGAGTTCCCGCCGGAGCGGATCGACCGGGTCAAGACGTTCGTGAGCGATCACGGTGCCGAGACCGGGATGGACTTCGTCCTCGACGACGACGGGTACTCGTTCCTGCGCCGCCGGATCATGATCCTCGCCCGGAGGGCCGCGTGACGAAGAAGCAGGACGAGAAGCGCATCGCTCAACTGCGCGAGCTGATCGACCATCATTCCTACCGCTATCACGTGCTGGACGATCCAGAGATCGCCGACGTCGAATACGACGCGTTGATGAACGAGCTCATCGAGTTGGAGGCATCTCATCCCGATCTGGTGACGCCCGACTCACCCACGCAACGCGTCGGGGGCGCCACCTCGGATCAGTTCGCGCCGGTGCGGCACCGCACGCCGATGATGTCGCTCGACAACGTCTTCTCCCTGGAGGAGCTCGAGGCATGGGCGGCGCGTCTCGAGCGCGTCATCGGGCCACCCGACGGTTTCGTGGGCGAGTTGAAGATGGACGGGATCGCCGTGAATCTCATTTACGAGGATGGCGTCCTGGTGCGTGGGGCGACGCGCGGAGACGGACGGACGGGCGAGGACATCACCGCGAACCTGCGGACGATCCCTGCGGTGCCGCTCAAACTGCGTGGCGACTGGCCGAAGGTGCT
>JAXDJL010000124.1:0-6640 GCA_034665685.1 Actinomycetota bacterium
CTGCAGGCGACGGAGGCCAAGCTCCGCGAGGGTCTCTACTCGCTCGAGATGATGCTTGCCGGCGTCAGGGACGACATCGATGTGAAGGCTCGCGAGACGGAAGCGGAGCTCAGCGATGTAGGGGTCGCGGGTGACTCCTCCTCCGGTTCGTCGTCCTCGGGATCGTCCACCTCGGCCGCATCGACCTCCTCCACGAAGAGCGCGTCGGCATCGGCGACCGATTCCGACTCGGACTCGAAGACGGACGAGGCAGACGACCGGCTCTAACGTTTGATCTCAGGCGCGCCCCCCGGGGCGCGCCTGTTACCCTTTTACCGTCGCCCCAGACCGCCGGCTCCCATAAGCCCGGCGCAGGTGAAGCCTCGTGTTCCCGCGCGGCCCCCTGATTTGGGCGGCCGCTTTTTTTCATGTCCAGAACGAGCAAGGGAGCGCTGAGATGGGGGCAAGACCCGACAAGGTGGCCGCGGTCGCGGACATCACCGAACGGTTCCAGGGGGCCGAGGCGACCCTCCTGACCGAGTACCGCGGCCTTCGCGTTGCGGACATCGCGGAGGTGCGGAACGCCCTGCGCGAGGCCAATGCCGAATACAAGGTGCTCAAGAACACGCTTGCGCGCATCGCGGTTCGCGAGGTGGGGCTCGACGAATTGGTGGGGATGCTCGAGGGTCCCACGGCGATCGTTTTCTGCCGCGGCGACGTCGCTGCCGCCGCCAAGGCGCTCGACGACGCGGCCAAGAAGTTCCCCGTCATCTCGGTCAAGGGCGGAACCCTTAAGGGAGGCCGCATCTTCGGAGCGGCCGAGGCGAAGGCTCTCGCCAGCATCGAGCCTCGCGAGGTCCTCTTGGCCAAGGTCGCGATGCTTGCGAATAGCCCCATGCAGCAGACGGCCAACGTCTTGTCGGCGCTCCTTCGGAACTTCGGCTCGATGCTTGCCCAGGTCGTCGACCAGAAGCAGAGCGAAGCTCCAGCCGCATAACAAACCGGATACGAACCATCATCAGAACAACGGATAAGTAGGAAGAGGAGGAGTAGAAGTGGCCGACACACTTACGCAAGATCAGGTACTGGACGCGATCTCTAACTGGACGGTGCTCGAGCTCAGCGAGTTCGTGAAGTCCTTCGAGGAGAAGTTCGGCGTTACAGCAGCAGCCCCCGTGGCTGTTGCAGCAGGTCCCGCCGGTGGCGGCGGCGACGGAGCGGCCGCGGCCGAGGAGCAGGACGAGTTCGACGTCGTTCTCACCGGCGCCGGAGACAAGAAGATCCAGGTCATCAAGGAGGTTCGCTCTCTCACGAGCCTCGGCCTCAAGGAGGCAAAGGATCTCGTCGACTCGGCCCCCAAGCCGGTCCTCGAGAAGGTAACCAAAGAGCAAGCCGAAGAGGCCAAGGCAAAGCTAGAAGGAGCCGGCGCCTCCGTCGAAGTGAAATAAAGACCCGGCACTATAGAGGAGGCGGTTCCCTGCGGGGGGCCGCCTTCTCGCGTGTGGGGAGAGTGCGAAAAGGGTTGACCTCGCCCGGTTCGGGGCATAAAGTCCTGTCAGCCTCTGCGGAGGCGCTGAATAGCTGCTTTTGCGACCGGCCCCGGTCGTTGACGTAGGGTGCCTTGCGCCCTATACTTCTCTCATCTGTGTCCAGTCCCTATTCGTTCGATCCGTTCTGTCGCGCGGCTAAGAACCGCCCAGGGCGTCACGTTTAGGGAGGCCGGGAGGGCCCAAGGGGCACCCTCCAGGCTGGTTTCCCTCGCCCCTTTTGAGACGTCTACAGGAGGCCCGCTTGTCGTCTATCGCCCTGCGTGAACGCCGTACCTTTGCAAAACTGGCCGAAGTTCTTCCCCCTCCGAACCTCATCTCCATCCAGAAAGAGTCCTTCGACTGGTTCCTCAACAAGGGCCTCGGCGAGACTCTCGGCGAGATCTCCCCGATCGAGGACTTCACGGGGAACCTGGCCCTCCAGTTCCTGAGTCATAGGTTCGAGGAGCCGAAGTTCGACGAGGACGAGTGCAAAGAGAAGGACATGACCTTCTCCCGCCCGCTGTTCGTCACCTGCGCCTTCATCAACAAGGAGACGGGTGAGATCAAGGAGCAGACGGTCTTCATGGGGGACTTCCCGATGATGACCGCCAAGGGCACCTTCATCATCAACGGCACCGAGCGCGTTGTGGTCTCTCAGCTCGTGCGTTCGCCCGGCGTCTACTTCGACCACTCGGTCGACAAGACCTCGGACAAAGACGTTTACGGCTGCAAGATCATCCCCGCCCGCGGTGCATGGCTCGAGTTCGAGACCGACAAGAAGGACATGGTCGCGGTTCGCATCGACAGGAAGCGCAAGCAGAACGTGACCGTCCTGTTGAAGGCTCTCGGTTACGGCGACGACAACGCGATCCTCGACCTCTTCGATGGCGCCGAGTCGATCCGCGCCACCCTCGAGAAGGACGCGATCGAGACCGAGGAAGACGCGCTCATCGACATCTACCGCAAGCTGCGTCCCGGCGAGCCGCCGACGGTCGAGTCGGCCCGCACGCTGCTCGAGAACCTGTTCTTCAACGCCAAGCGCTACGACCTCGCGCGCGTCGGTCGGTACAAGGTCAACAAGAAGCTCGGTTTCGGATCCGATGAGGACACGATCCAGGAGATGGGGACCGTTCTCCGCAAGGAGGACATCCTCGAAACGATCCGCTACATCGTGAAGTTGCACGCTCAGGATCCCGAGTATGGGACCGACGACATCGACCACTTCGGTAACCGTCGCATCCGTCCGGTCGGCGAGCTCATCCAGAACCAGATCCGCGTCGGCCTCTCCCGCATGGAGCGCGTCGTTCGCGAGCGCATGACCACCCAGGACGTCGAAGCGATAACCCCGCAGACCCTGATCAACATCCGGCCCGTCGTCGCCTCCATCAAGGAGTTCTTCGGGTCTTCGCAGCTGAGCCAGTTCATGGACCAGACGAACCCGCTGGCCGGTCTGACGCACAAGCGTCGGCTTTCGGCTCTTGGCCCCGGTGGTCTGTCGCGCGAGCGAGCCGGTTTCGAGGTGCGAGACGTTCACTCGAGTCACTACGGACGTATGTGTCCGATCGAAACGCCGGAGGGTCCGAACATCGGGCTGATCGGTACGCTCTCGACCTACGGGCGCCTCAACCGTTACGGCTTCATCGAGACGCCGTACCGCATCGCCAAGAACGGGAAGGTGACCGATGAGGTCGCCTACCTGACCGCAGACGAAGAGGACCGCGCGATCGTGGCCCAGGCGAACGTGGACCTCGACCCCAAGGGCAAGTTCCTCGACGAGAAGGTTCTCGTTCGTGGACACCTCAACGAGGTCGATTACGTCGACCCGCACGAGGTCGATTACATGGACGTGTCGCCCAAGCAGATCGTTTCGATCGCGGCGGCTTGCATCCCCTTCCTCGAGCACGACGACGCGAACCGAGCGCTGATGGGCGCCAACATGCAGAGGCAGGCAGTTCCGCTGCTTCGCCCGCAGGCCCCCTACGTCGGCACCGGTCTTGAGTTCCGGGCTGCGATCGACGCCGGCGACGTCGTTCTCGCCCCGCACGACGGGACGATCGAAGAGGTAACTGCCGATCACATCGTCCTCACCAAGGGCAGCGAGCGCACGCTACTGAAGCTCGACAAGTTCCGCCGCTCGAATCAGTCGACGTGCATCAACCAGCGTCCGATCGTCACGGAGGGTCAGAAGGTCAAGGCCGAAGAGATCCTTGCGGATGGACCGTCCACCGACTCCGGTGAGCTCGCACTCGGCGCGAACCTGTGCGTCGCGTTCATGAGCTGGGAGGGCTACAACTTCGAGGACGCCATCATCCTGTCCGAGCGTCTCGTCAAGGAAGACATCCTCACCTCGATCCACATCGAGGAGTACGAGGTCGACGCCCGCGACACGAAGCTCGGCGCCGAGGAGATCACGCGGGACATCCCGAACGTCTCCGAGGACGTGCTCGCCGATCTCGACGAGCGCGGCATTATCCGCGTTGGTGCGGAGGTCGGTCCCGGCGACGTACTGGTCGGAAAGGTCACGCCCAAGGGCGAGACCGAGCTAACGCCCGAAGAGCGTCTCCTTCGAGCGATCTTCGGCGAGAAGGCTCGTGAGGTGCGAGACACCTCACTGAAGATGCCTCACGGTGAAGAGGGCAAGGTCATCGGGGTGCGCGAGTTCTCGCGCGATGCCGGTGACGAGCTGGCCCCGGGCGTCAACGAGTTGGTCCGGGTGTTCGTCGCACAGAAGCGCAAGATCTCGGAGGGCGACAAGCTCGCCGGCCGCCACGGCAACAAGGGTGTGATCTCCAAGATCCTCCCCGAGCAGGACATGCCGTTCCTGGCCGACGGAACGCCCGTCGACATCATCTTGAACCCGCTCGGTGTGCCGTCCCGGATGAACCTCGGGCAGGTGCTCGAGACGCATCTCGGATGGGTCGCGAAGCAGCGCTGGGAAGACAACGGCGACGGGGTCCCGGCCCCGGGTGAATGGCAGAAGCAGGAGCCGACCTGGGTTTCTACTCCCGTGTTCGACGGAGCGAAAGAGGACGAGATCCTCAGCGCGCTGCAGACCGTCTCGGAGCGAAAGACCGAGTACCCCTTAACGAACAGCGAGGGCAAGGCTCAACTCTTCGACGGCCGCACCGGCGAGCCCTACGACAATGAGATCACCGTCGGCTACATGTACATCCTGAAGCTGAGTCACATGGTCGACGACAAGATCCACGCTCGTTCGACCGGTCCCTACTCGATGATCACGCAGCAGCCGCTCGGCGGTAAGGCGCAGTTCGGTGGCCAGCGTTTCGGAGAGATGGAGGTGTGGGCGCTCGAAGCATACGGAGCGGCCTACTGCCTGCAGGAGCTCCTGACGATCAAGTCGGACGACGTCTTGGGCCGCGTGAAGGTCTACGAGGCGATCGTCAAGGGAGAGAACATCCCCGAGCCGGGCATCCCCGAGTCGTTCAAGGTGCTGATCAAAGAGATGCAGTCCTTGTGCCTCAACGTCGAGGTTCTGTCCTCGACGGGCGAGGAGATCGAGATGAAAGAGATCGACGAAGACATCTTCCGCACCGCGGAGGAGCTGGGTATCGATCTGTCCCGTCGTGAGCCGTCTTCGGTCGAGGAGGTCTAGTAGTGCTTGATGTCAATTATTTCGACGAACTGAGGATCGGACTCGCGGTTGGAGACCAGATCCGTGCGTGGTCAAACGGTGAGGTAAAGAAGCCGGAGACCATCAACTACAGGACCCTCAAGCCCGAGAAGGACGGACTCTTCTGCGAGAAGATCTTCGGCCCGACGAAGGACTGGGAATGCTACTGCGGTAAGTACAAGCGCGTCCGTTTCAAGGGCATCATCTGCGAGCGCTGCGGAGTCGAGGTCACTCGCGCGAAGGTGCGTCGCGAGCGCATGGGTCACATCGAGCTCGCCGCACCCGTCACGCACATCTGGTACTTCAAGGGCGTTCCGTCCCGTCTCGGTTACCTGCTCGACCTCGCTCCCAAGGAGCTCGAGAAAGTCATCTACTTCGCCGCGTCGATCGTCACGTCGGTGGACGAGACGAAGCGTCACAAGGACCTTTCCCGGCTAACCGAAGAGGTCTCCAAAGAGATCGCGATCATCGAACAGCGCAGGGACACTCGGATCGAGGAGATCCTCAAGGAGACCGAGGCTCGTCTCGAGGAGATGGAGGGCCGCAAGGCTCGTTCCTCGGAGAAGACGACCGCCAAGAACCAGGCCGAGCGCCAGCAGAAAGAGGTGCGCGAACGCGCCGAGCGCGAGATCGCTCTGGTGCAGGCCGCGATCGACAAGTTCACCGACCTCGCCCCCAAGGAGATCATCGACGACGAGATCCTCTGGCGCGAGCTGAAGGATCGTTACGGCGATTACTTCCGCGGCGGCATGGGAGCCGAGGCGATCAAGGAGCTCCTGTCTTCGCTCGACCTAGAGGCCGAGGCGGAGGCGCAGCGCGACGTCATCAAGAACGGAAAGGGTCAGAAGCGGCAGCGCGCGATCAAGCGCCTGAAGGTCATCGCGCCTTTCACCGACACGACGAAGAAGAACTCGCCGATGGGCATGGTGCTGGATTGCGTTCCGGTCATCCCGCCGGACCTGCGCCCGATGGTGCAGCTCGACGGTGGCCGTTTCGCGACGAGCGACCTGAACGACCTGTACCGCCGCGTGATCAACCGGAACAACCGACTCAAGAGACTCCTCGACCTCGGTGCGCCCGAGATCATCGTGAACAACGAGAAGCGGATGCTCCAGGAGGCCGTCGACGCTCTGTTCGACAACGGTCGTCGTGGACGCCCGGTAACGGGCCCCGGCAACCGTCCCCTCAAGTCGCTCTCCGACATGCTGAAGGGAAAGCAGGGCCGGTTCCGTCAGAACCTGCTTGGTAAGCGCGTCGACTACTCGGGACGGTCCGTCATCGTTTCCGGTCCGAAGCTGAAGCTGCACCAGTGCGGGCTGCCGAAGCAGATGGCCCTCGAGCTCTTCAAGCCGTTCGTCATGAAGCGCTTGGTGGACATGGGACACGCCCAGAACATCAAGAGCGCCAAGCGGATGGTTGAGCGGTCGCGCGCACACGTATGGGACGTGCTCGAGGAGATCATCCACGAGCACCCCGTTCTGCTGAACCGTGCACCGACGCT
>JAXDJL010000125.1:0-7886 GCA_034665685.1 Actinomycetota bacterium
ACCTACCGCGTCGTGTTCGCCTTGGATGGCGTTCAAGGTGGAGAGCTCGACATCGAGGCAACAGAGGTCGAGTCCGAAGCAGCCTGAAAAATGGCTGAAAACGTCTTCGCTGATAGTGGACCCGTAAATATCGCTCGGTCCTATCCTGGAAATCATGAAGATCAAGACACTCATCGCAGCCTTTCTCGTCGTGTTCATGGGGGCTTGTTCCGGGCTCGGGACCTTCCGCAACGACACCGCCGCCTCCGACAAGCTCGCGGCCGCGGGTTCGGTCGCGTCGGACGGTGCGGTCGTGCTGGACCCCAATATCGATCTCACGCAATCGACCGGCGACTCACCCCACTCCTCGACGGCCGACGTTGTCGAGAAGGTCCTTCCATCCGTCGTCAACGTGAGGGTTACGGCCCTCAACGTGGACGCGCTGGGACAACCGGTCGAAGGGAAGGGTGAAGGATCCGGAGTCATCATCGACTCGAGCGGCATCATCCTCACCAACAACCACGTCGTGGCCGGCGCCACCGAGGTGAAGATCGTCTTCAACGATGGCCGCGATCCCGTTGCGGGGCAGGTCGTCGGAACCGATCCCCTGGAGGACGTTGCCGTCGTCAAGGTTCCCGAGGGAGGGCTCCAGGCCATCGAGCTCGGCCAGTCGGACTCGCTGCGGTTAGGAGACGACGTGATCGCGGTCGGCTTCCCTCTGGGACTGGGCGGGGTAACCGTCACGAAGGGGATCGTCTCGGCGATCGACCGAACGATCGACGTGGGCTCAAGCGGCGGCGAGGCCGAGCACCTGAAGAACCTGCTCCAAACCGACGCCGCCATCAACCCCGGTAACTCGGGCGGAGCACTCGTGGATTCCGCCGGCCGGCTCGTAGGCATCAACACGGCCGCCGCCCAGGCCGGCTCGGCCGAGAACATCGGGTTCGCCATCCCTATCGACGGGGCACTGCCGGTGGCCCGGTCGATCATCCGCGACCCTCAGGCCCCGAGGCCCTGGCTGGGCGTCACGATCCAGTCGGTCGATTCGGCGGCCGTGGCCGGCCAGCTCGATCTGGACAGCGACGTGAGGGGCGCCTACGTGGCCGACCTCTTCCCGGACAGCGCGGCGGCCGATGCGGGGATCCAGAAGGGAGACGTCATCACGCGGATCGGTGATCAGGAGGTCGATTCCGGCACCGCGCTGACGTCCGCTCTGAGCCATTACAGCCCGGGAGACGAGGTCGAGGTCGAGCTGGTTCGGGACGGTGAGACGGTCGTGGTTACGGCCACGCTCGGGACCCGGCCGACCGGTCTGCAATAAGCGGCATCCCCGGCGCCTCGCCCGACTAGGCTTCGGGACATGAAGGTGAAGCTTCGCAATCCCGATCGAACCGTCGAGGTAAGCGGGCCGACCACGGTGACCCGGCTCCTCGAGGAGCTCCGGATCGTGCCCGAGGCGGTACTCGTGATCCGAGACGCGACCCTGCTCACGCGCGACGAGCGACTGGGCGAGGACGACGAGCTCGAGGTCCGGCCCGTCCTGAGTGGGGGATCGTCGTGAAGTGCAAGATCTGCCGCGAGCACGCGGTGATCGACATCCGTCGTCATAACGCAGGCTTCTGTCAGCCCCACTTCCTCGAGCACATCAAGAATCAAGTGGCGAAGACCATCAAGGAGTTCAAGATGTTCGCGCCGGAAGACAGGCTGCTCATAGCGGTCTCCGGCGGGAAGGACTCACTGGCGCTGTGGGACATCCTGCTCGACCTCGGTTACGACGCCACGGGTTTCTACCTGGACCTCGGGATCGGCGGCTATTCGACGCGCTCGAAGGAGGTCTCGATCGCGTACGCAGAGACCAGAGGAGCCAAGCTCGTGGTGCGCTCGCTCGAGGAAGAGCACGGGTTCACCGTTCCGGAGCTCTCGCGCCTGACGGGGCGCGTGCCCTGCTCCGGCTGCGGTCTCAACAAACGCTACGAGTTCAATCGGGCCGCGCTCGAGGAAGGCTTCCAGGTGCTCATCACCGGGCACAACCTCGACGACGAAGTCGCGACCCTGTTCGGGAACATCCTGCACTGGAACGTCGACATGCTGGGGCGTCAGGCTCCCGTGCTCGAGGAGCGCGTGTTCGGAGAAGGTGATGCCGCAACGACCGTTCTCGTCCGCAAGACGAAGCCGCTCGTGAAGATCGCCGAACGAGAGACCGCCGCCTACGCCCTCTTGAAGGGGATCGATTACGTGGTCGAGGAATGCCCCATGGTGGAGGGGAACACGCAGCATCGCTACAAGGAGGCGCTCACGCTTCTCGAGGAGAAGTCCCCGGGGACCAAGCACCAGATGTACTTCGGCTTCCTCAAGAAGGCAGCCGACCGCTTCTCCTCGACCGAGGGTGAGGACGTCGAGGTCGTCGCGTGTACCGAGTGTGGCTCGCCGACGGTGTCGTGGGATGGATCGCCGGCGCGCTGCTCCTTCTGCAAGACCAAGGCGTTAGCGACCAAACGCAAGCAAGACGGGACGTCTCCAAAGCCGAGGCACAAGAGGAGAAGCTGGTCGTGACACACCGCCCGCTGGAAGCGGGGGAGCGAGTGTTGCTCATCGACTCGAAAGCGCGCCGCTACATGGTCACACTTGCCCCCGGGCAACAGTTCCACTCGCACAGTGGCGTCCTCGAGCACGATCAGTTGATCGGTCAGGACGAGGGATGTTTCGTGCGCTCGAGTGGACGCGGAGGATTCACAGTGTTCCGTCCGACTCTTAGCGACTATGTCTTGAAGATGAAGCGCGGCGCGCAGGTCGTCTATCCCAAGGACATCGGACTGATCCTCGTCTACGCGGACATCTTTCCGGGCGCAACCGTGGTCGAGGCGGGCACCGGGTCGGGATCGCTGACCCTCGCCTTGTCGCGCGCGGTCGGCGCCGAGGGGTCGGTCATCTCCTACGAGGTCCGCGAGGACCATCACCTTCAGGCGGTAGCGAACGTCGAGGCATGGTTCTCCGCGCAGGGCACCAAGGCAGAGAACGTCGACCTACGCGTGGGAGATGTTTTCGAGGGCATCCCAGAGAAGGGGGTGGACCGCATGGTGCTCGACATGCCGGAGCCGTGGGACGCGATCGGGCCGACCACGGAGTCGCTGGCTCCGGGCGGGATCCTCTGCTGCTATCTGCCCACCATCCCGCAGGTGTCTCAGACCGTGGAGACGATGCGCCGGGGTGGGTTCGGCGAGATCAGCACCTTCGAGGGCCTGGTGCGAACTTGGAACGTCGACGGCCAATCGGTCCGACCCGACCATCGGATGGTCGCCCACACGGGGTTCATCATCGTGGGGCGGAAGCTGTCGGCCCCCTAGAAAACAGCCCTCTTACGGGGCGCAGGGAGTACGCTTTAGCAGGGAGGTGGTTCCGGTACCGGCAGATGATCTTGATCGGCGCATCGCTCAGTACGACCGAGAAGTGCAGGAGCTCCAGGGGCAGGTCAAGCTCCTTCGCGACGAGCTTGCTCTGAACCAGAAGAAGCTCGAAGCTGCGCCGCGCCAGATCCACAACCTCGAGAAGCGACTCGCGTCAACCTCCGACGATCTCCAGAAGGCCCAAGAGAACAACGAACGACTTGCCAGCACTCTGCGCGAAGCGCGCGATCAGATCGTTGCGTTGCGCGAGGAAGTCGAGAAGCTTAGTCAGCCTCCCTCCGCGTACGCCGTGTGGCTCGACGGTCACGACGACGGCACCGCCGACGTGTTCGTCAACGGCCGCAAGCTTCGCGTGAACATCTCGCCGGACGTCGACAAGGACGCTGTCGAGCGCGGGATGCAGGTGATCCTTAACGAAGCGATGAACGTGATCGGGATCGAGTCCTTCGAGATCCAGGGCGAGGTCGTGATCCTCAAGGAGGTCATCGAGCCCGGCGTCCGAGCGCTCGTCATAGGTAGGACGGACGAGGAGCGGGTCGTCGAGATCGGGGCGTCCCTGAAGGACGTCATGATCCGGGCAGGTGACAGCTTGCTGCTCGAGCCGAAATCGGGGCACGTCCTGGAGAAGCTTCCCAAGCCCGAGGTCGAAGAGCTGATCCTGGAAGAGGTTCCAGACATCGCCTACGAGGACATCGGAGGGCTGGCTCCGCAGATCGAAGAGATCCGCGATGCGGTCGAGCTCCCGTTCCTGCACGCGGAACTGTTCAAGGAACACGAGCTCGAGCCCCCGAAGGGGATCTTGCTGTACGGACCTCCCGGTTGTGGAAAGACGCTCGTGGCGAAGGCCGTCGCCAACTCATTGGCCAAGAAGGTCGCGGCCAAGATGGGCCGCGACGACCGTCGTTCCTACTTCTTGAACGTGAAGGGGCCCGAGCTTCTCAACAAGTACGTCGGCGAGACGGAACGTCAGATCCGCATGATCTTCCAGCGCGCCAAGGAGAAGTCGGAGGAGGGCGTGCCGGTCATCGTCTTCTTCGACGAGATGGATTCCCTGTTCCGCACGCGCGGCTCGGGCATCTCCAGCGACATGGAGTCCACGATCGTTCCTCAGTTGCTCGCCGAGATAGACGGTGTCGAGACCTTGAAGAACGTGATCGTCATCGGCGCTTCCAACCGCGAGGATCTGATCGACCCCGCGATCCTTCGCCCCGGCCGCCTGGACGTGAAGATCAAGATCGAGCGGCCGAACGAGGACGCCGCCGGAGACATCTTCTCGAAGTACCTCACCGACACTCTGCCGATCAACGAAGAGGAGATCTCCGCAGCGGGCTCTCGCGAGGAAGCGTTGAAGCGGATGATCTCGCACACCGTGGAGGAGATGTACTCGGACGATCCTCAGAACCGCTTCCTCGAGGTCACCTATGCGAATGGTGAAAAGGAAGAGCTCTACTTCAAGGACTTCGCCTCTGGCGCCATGATCGAGAACATCGTGCGCCGCGCCAAGAAGACCGCCATCAAGCGCGTCATCTCCGGTGAGACCAAGGGGATCACGACCGACGACCTGCACTCGGCGATCCTTCAGGAGTACAAGGAGAACGAGGACCTGCCGAACACGACCAGCCCAGACGATTGGGCCCGGGTTTCGGGCAAGCGCGGCGAGCGCATCGTCTACATCCGCACGCTTGTCGGCGAGCACGACGACGGCGAAGGAAGCCGCCAGGTCGAACGGATGCAGACCGGGCAGTACCTGTAGCCCTCGGACCACACATGGCTCTTCCGAAGATCTGCGGCATCGAAACCGAGTACGGCATCTCCGTACGTGGTTCCGCCGAGTTCAATCCGATCCTGACGTCGTCCCTTCTCATCAACGCTTACGCCAAGCCCGCCTTTCGGCGCGTCAAGTGGGACTACGAAGAGGAGAACCCTCTGCGCGACGCGCGCGGGTTCGACCGCGGAGCTGCCGAACAGGTCTCGGACGACGAGTCGGGCCTCGTCAACGTGATCCTGCCCAACGGGTCTCGCTATTACGTCGACCATGCACACCCCGAGTACTCGAGCCCCGAGTGCTCCAACGCGCGCGACGCGGTCATCTGGGACAAGGCGGGGGAGAGAATCCTCGAGGACTCGATCGATGCCGCGCGCCACCTCGTCCCCGAGGGCGACAAGATCTTCATCTACAAGAACAACTCGGACGGCAAGGGGAATTCATACGGCTGCCACGAGAACTACCTAGTGGACCGGCGAGCCCCGTTCCCCTCGATCGTCAAGCACCTCACACCGTTCCTCGTGTCGCGCCAGGTCTTCGCCGGCGCGGGCAAGGTGGGGGCGGAGAACGGCGTTGAGAAGGTCGATTACCAGATCTCGCAGCGTGCCGACTTCTTCGAGGTCGAGGTGGGCCTCGAGACCACCTTCAAGCGCCCCATCATCAACACGCGCGACGAGCCTCACGCCGACCCCGAGAAGTACCGCCGCCTGCACGTGATCGTCGGCGACGCCAACATGTCCGAGATCTCCACCTACCTGAAGATCGGAACCACCGGGCTCATCCTCAAGATGATCGAAGACGACTTCATCACCGACGATCTCTCCTTGCGAGAGCCCGTCCGAGCCATGCGAGCTATCTCCCACGACCCCGGCTGCACGGTCGCCGTCGAGTTGGACGACGGTCGTCAGCTCACCGGAGTGGAACTGCAGTGGGAATACCTCAGACTGGCCAAGAAGTACGTCCAGGACAACGAGCACGATTCCGTCGACGAGGACGTGCTGGAGCGGTGGGAGAACGTCCTCGAGAGGCTCGAAGCCAACCCTATGTCGCTGAAGAACGAGCTCGACTGGGTGGCGAAGCTCTCGATCCTGGAGGCCTATCGCGACCGCGACGGACTCGAGTGGGATCACAGCAAGCTAAAGCTCGTCGATCTCCAGTACCACGACGTCCGCCGCGACAAGAGCCTCTATTGGAAGCTGGTCAACTCCGGGAAGATGCAGACCCTCGTGCGCGATGACGAGATCGCATTTGCCATCGACCATCCCCCCGAGGACACCCGCGCCTACTTCCGCGGTGAATGCCTCCGCCGCTACTCGCCACTCATCGTCGCCGCCTCCTGGGACGCCGTCATCTTCGACCTCGGCGACGAGCCACTGCGCAAGGTCCCCACGATGGAGCCCATGCGCGGCACCAAGGCGCACGTCCAAGAGCTCTTCAACCGCAGCGCCGACGCCGCCGAGCTCCTCCGAAACCTCAGCTCCTAGGCTTCCGTCGCCCTTCGGACCTGCCGATATACGTCCTAGGCGCCGTGTACGATTTCTGTAGTAGTACCGGAACTCTAGAGAGGTGACCGCATGACCCCGTCTGGTGAGCAGAGCCGCAAGCCCAAGCCGCGGCAAGAAGAAGAGGCGCCGCAGGAAACTGAATCGACGGCCGAGGCCACCAGCACCGAGGAGGTCGACGAGCTACTCGACGAGATCGACGAGGTCCTGGAGTCGAACGCCGAAGAATTCGTAAGAAGTTACGTGCAGAAAGGCGGCCAAGCCTTTGTCTTCTTTGTCCTAGCCGGGACCTTCCTGCACCGTTTGTTCTAGGCAGTTGTAGTCAGACCCGAGATATGCACTGGCACCGCGCGCCGGTACGAAAGGAGCGCGCGTGTGGTGCAACGATTGCAGTTGTGACAAACCTCCTGAGGACTTTCCCAGGAATCGCCGGACGAAGAGCGGTCGAGGCCAGTACTGCAAGCCGTGTCACAACGCCCGCAACCGGGCGACGATCAAGCGGCTCTATGGGAACACTCGTCACTATCACTTGAAGCAACGCTTCGGAATCGGGGCCGCCGAGGTCGACGCCATGATCGAGGCACAGGGCGGCCTCTGCGCCCTCTGTCGGGAAGCTCCGGCGGTCCACGTCGATCACGACCACAAGACCGGCAAGGTTCGAGCGATCCTCTGTGAACCATGCAACGGAGGACTCGGGCAGTTCAAGGACAACCCGCGCACGATCGAAAGAGCGATCGAATACCTCGAGCGTGCGGCCCAGAAGGTACGCAAGGAAGACCTTCCGTGAAGTGCAAACGGTGTAGCCGCGATCTGCCGCTCGAGGACTTCCCTCGAAACAAGAATGGGCCCTCGGGTCGGCACTGGAACTGCAAGCTCTGTCACAACGAGCAAACGCGTGAGAGCCGAAACCGTCTCCACGGAAGTTCGCGCAACTATTTGTCGAAGCTCCGATATGGCATCGACGAGGAAGCGGCAGGCAAGCTCATAGAGGAACAGGGCGGGTTATGTCCGTTGTGCCTGGACGCTTGGGCGGTCCATATCGATCACGACCACGCCACGAGGAGGGTCAGAGGGGTTCTCTGCTTCAACTGCAATGGAGGGTTGGGAAGGTTTCAGGACGATGTCGTGAAGCTTGGGCGTGCAATCGAATATCTTGCTGAGCATGGATATGGATAGCGGCCCCCGGCTGGATGACCTGATGCGGATCCCGGTCCATGGGCCCGGGTCGAGTTTCTC